>JAVEVN010000045.1:0-6649 GCA_034005025.1 Candidatus Izemoplasmatales bacterium
CGCAGTATCGATAACAACATATTTTTCACCGTCTACAGTAAACTCTGTATCAATTGAATCAGTAGTTGTTCCTTCAATATCGCTGACAATAACTCGCTCATAACCTAATAAAGCATTAGTTAAAGACGATTTACCGACATTTGGTCTACCAATAATTGAGATTTTAACTGTATCTTCATCATAATCAACACTTTCTTTTTCCGGAAAATTATTGATTACTTCATCCAACAACTCACCAATACCGATTCCGTGAATTGAAGAGATATTCATCACTGAATGCGCTCCTAATTCATAGAACTCATAGATTGAATCAGCGTATTTATTGGTATCGACTTTATTGACAGCGACAATTACAGGTTTATTGGATTGATAAAGAATCTTCATAACGTCTTTATCGCTTGGAACAAGACCAGTTTTACCGTCAACAGCGAAGATGATAACATCTGCTTCTTCAATCGCGATTTCCGCTTGAGCTTTGATTTCAGTTAAAAAAGGTGCATCGTTAATCTCGATGCCCCCTGTATCAATCACCTTGAATTTTTTATTTAACCAGGAACTCTCAGCATAAATTCTATCTCTAGTTATCCCTGGTTGGTCATCAGTTATTGATTTTCTTTCTCCGACAATGCGGTTAAAAAGCGTTGATTTACCGACATTCGGTCTACCAACTATCGCTACAACTGGTAACATATTACCACCACGCTTTTATTTTTTATATTCTTTGAATAAATCAGCTAAACTTTGATTAGAACTGACGTTTTCTGAAAGTTGTTGTTCGTATTCAGCTCTGTTTTTCTTTTCTAAAATTGATTTCATTGAAACAATTAATTTCCATTCTTTTGGATAGAATTCTAAAACTTCAACTGTAATAATATCATCAACTTTTAATGCGTCTTCAACACGATTGATTCTTTCCGATGAGATTTCGCTGATTGGCAAGAAACCTTCAACTTCTTCAATACCGACAACCGCGCCTTTTTCTTCAGTTCTTAAAACTGTCGCTGAAATTGTTTCTCCAGTTCTTAATTTTAAGTCAGCCCAAGGGTTATAGCTTAAATGTTTTTTAGATAATGAGAACTGTTGTTTTTTCTTATCAATTGAAGTGATTTCAACTTCTAAAGTGTCGCCGACTTCAACCGTTCCAGCTAAATTTTCATTCGGATTCCATGAATAATCATAACGGTTCAATAAACCGACTACTTCTTTTTCAATCTCAAGCAACATACCATATTGCATTTTTCTAACTACTTTTCCTTCAACTTTATCGCCGACATTATAATTTTCTAAGAAATTATCCCATGGCGTAGGTAGTAAAGCTTTAAGTGAAAGACTTACTTTTTTGCCTTTGATTTTGATGATTTTAGCTTCAACTTCATCACCAACATTTAAGTATTCTTCAACGTTTTTAACATGATAATGAGAAACTTCAGAGATGTGAATCAATCCGTCTACATTATCGCTAATCTTCGCAAAAGCACCGAAATTAGTAATTCTTTCGATTCTTACTTTAACTACTTGATCTACAGTTAACGCATCATACTCTTCTTTTTCTTCTAATTTATGCGCTTCATAAACAAGTTGTTTACGATTTACAATTATCTTATCTCTATTTCTATCTTTAGTTATTTCGATTATTCTTGCTTTAATCGTTTTATTTACTAATGAATCTTTATTATTATCTTCAGATGGTAAAAAGATTAAACTTTCCGGTAAGAAAGCTTCAATACCTTTATGATCAAGGATTAAACCACCTTTAACGCTCTTTTTAACTTTGAAACTATAATCTTTATCAACTTCCAAGTTATTTTTTACTTCAGCTTGTGCTTCATCTTTTAAGATATCGATTCTTGATAAAAGCAGTGAATCTGATTCATCGCCTTTTTTGAACTGAGTGACTTTAACTTTGATTTGATCGCCTTCTTTTAAGATGTCTGTGGCAGATTGTAATTTATCAAGGCTTAAATAATCCTTGTAAATAACACCTTCACATGCGTAGTTGATATCAACCCATACTTCTTCTTTATCGACCTTAACAACCGTTCCGGTAACGATATCTCCTACTCTTGGGGTATACATTTTGTTTTCGCTATAAATGTCCATTTTTTCTCTAATCTCCTTCGTTGACTATATCCATAAATTTTTTATATAATAAATCGCTTACTTCATCGATGTTTTTATCGGAAGTGTCGATATATATAGCATCTTCAGCTTGTTTTAACGGATTGTATTTTCTTGAGGAATCAAAAGCATCTCTTCTTAAGATATCTTTTTCAAGTTCTGCTAGATTCACTTTAGTTCCAAGAGAAACCAATTCGTCATGTCTTCTTTTCGCTCTTACTTCAACTGAGGCGGTTAAGAAAACTTTTAAGTCGGCGTGTTTTAAAACAACTGTGCCGATATCTCTACCGTCCATAACAACATTGTTATTGGCGGCTATTTCTTTTTGTAAGTGAACTAATTTATTTCTAACCGGAATATGAGAAGCGACTAATGAAACATTGTCAGAAACTTCTTTTAAGCGGTTTAAGCTGGTCATATTAACTCTATCCATATAAAGTTCGCCGTTTTTGAATTCAAATTCAGTGGAATCTAAAAAGCTAAAAGCATCTGCATCTTCTAGATTGATATCAAGGCTAAGAGCTTTATATGTAGTCGCCCGATACATAGCACCGGTATCGATATAAACATATCCAAGTCTTTTGGCCAATGTCTTAGCAACAGTCGATTTTCCCGCTCCGGCTGGACCGTCAATAGCTAAAGCATGATATACCATAAATTAAATCCTCCTTACAACAATAAATATTATATCATAAAATATCGATTTCTCTACAAATTGTTTAAGCAAATTTATTGCTTATTATGGATTAAATTGTAAAGAGTTTTTATTTCATGCGGTTTCAATGTTCGGTATTGTCCTTCAAAAAGTCCGTCTAGCGTAACAGAGCCATATCTGACTCTTTTAAGTTTAAGAACCTCATGGCCAAAATGAGCAAACATCTTTTTAACCTGATGGTATTTTCCTTCGGTAATGATGATATGTAAAAAGGTATTTTCCTTCTTATCGTCATATTTAACATTTCTAATTTTAGCAGGTTGGAGAAGTTCGCCTTCTAATTCAAAACCTCTGCTTAATTGTTTTGAAGTTTCTTTTCTTAACAAGCCTTTAATCTTAACGTAATATTCTTTTTCAATCTTATATCTCGGATGCATCAACATATTCGCAAAATCGCCGTCATTGGTCAATAATAAAACTCCTGAGGTATCGTAATCAAGTCTTCCGACCGGATAAACCGATTCTTTCTCTTTGATTAAATCGACAACGGCATCTCTTTTAAACTGATCAACCGTAGTCGATATTACCCCAGTCGGTTTATATAACACAAAATAAACCTTTTCTTCTAAGGTTATCTTTTTATTATCAACTTCGATTAAATCGCTAGGTTGAGCTTTAGCCCCTAAAGTATTAACCACTTCACCATTGACTTTTACTCTGCCCGCAAGGATTAATTCTTCAGCTTTTCTTCTAGATGCAATCCCGGCTTTAGCGATTAGTTTTTGTAATCTTTCCATATAATTTTTACGCTTTCTTTTTAAAAAAGTGAGGTGATTTACCTCACTTATTCTTCATCTTCGATGACATTAATTTTTAATAATACTGATTTGATTCTTCTTTTGGTAACCTTGATAATTTTGAAGGTTAAGATAGCTTTATCTTCGTTAATAAGCTCACTAAGTTCATCATATTCTTGGTTATATCTAACTTCATATTCAATCTCTTCATCAACTTCCGGAATATCTTGGAACATCTCAAACAACCAACCGCCAACTGAGGTTGAATCGGAAAGAGGTGGTTGACCGAGATTTAGGTCTTCAAACAAGTCCTCTAAATCATAGTCCGCATTGATGATATAAGTATAATCATCTTTTTTACTAATCGGTTCAGAAACGTCGTCATGTTCATCATAGATTTCACCGACTAATTCTTCTAAAGCATCTTCCATCGTTACAATTCCGTCGACGCCGCCGTATTCGTCAACGACGATGGCGATATGGACGTTTTGTAACTGTAAGAGCTCAATCAAAGCATCTACTTTAGTAGAAGCCGGAATGAATAGAGGTTGACGCATCATTCTTCTGATATTTATATTTTGTTCTTTGATTAATTTTGTATAAAAATCACGTTCAGATAAAACACCGATAATATTGTCGGTATTGGTATCATAGATCGGAAGTCTTGAAAATTTATTCTTAAAGAATGTTTCGGTAATCGTTTTAATATCGTCATTGACTTCAATAGCGATCATATCGACTCTTGGAGTCATGATTTCTTCAACGGTAATTTCCGAAAGATCTAGAACCTTTTGTAACATATCGGCTTCACCGACTTCAATCGAACCTTCTTCTTCCATGGTATCGATAATTGTTTCAAGATCAGATTCAGTAACGCTCACGCGAGTATCAAGATCTAGTCTTTTAGTTACCGAACGATTCAAAAGCAAGAAAGGATAAGTTAAAGGCGTTAAAACTTTAATCAAAAAGTAAACAATTCTCGATTCGAACAAACTTATCTTTTCAGCATTATGTTTAGCCGCACTCTTCGGTAAAATTTCGCCGAAGATTAAAATGATAATCGTCATAACTCCAGTATTCATCAAAGTGATGATTGTATCAAAGGTTTCAGGATCTTGAGTAACATCCTGGAATATTCCTTTAAAAAACAAAACTGAAACCGTAGCTAAAGCGATATTAGCGAGATTATTTCCCACCAAAAGCGTCGTTAAAGTACGATCAAAATTATCAACTATCCATAAAGCTTTTTTTGAACCTGATTTCTTTAATTCAACTAAAGTCTTCATTCTCAGTCTTCCAACTGAAGAATAAGCTGTTTCAGTCATTGAAAAGAATGCGGAAATAAGCAATAATCCCAACATCAATATAAGTAAATAGGGGTTAAAACTTACAGCTAAAAATAAACTCCCCGACTGACTAACTTCCAAAAAAAATCACTCCCTTATTTAGCTCTGGTATCATATTTACCAGTAGCTGTTGATACGACTATCTTCTCTCCTTCATTGATAAAAAGCGGCACTGATAGTCTTAAACCGGTATTAGTTAAAGCTTCTTTAGTAGCGTTTGAGGTAGTGTTACCCTTAGCGCCTCCTGCAGTTTCCACTACTTCTAAAGTAACTTTTTCCGGTAATTCAATTCCTAAAATTTCATGGCCGTAAGAAATGATGGTAATCATCATGCCTTCGGTTAAAAAGTTTAACTCATTTACTAGTCTTGATTCATGAAGTTCGATTTGTTCATAAGTTTCAGTGTTCATGAACACATGAGTTTCACCGTTTTGATAGAGATATTGCATCTCTGATTTTTCAATAAGCGCCGTTTCGATTTTTATGCCTGAGTTAAAGGTTTTATCGATAACGGAACCCGTTCTTAAATCTCTTAATTTTGTTCTGACAAAGGCAGCGCCTTTACCAGGTTTAACATGTTGGAATTCTATTACTTGATAGATGCTATCTTCATATTCGATTGTTATTCCAGTTTTAAAATCGTTGGTTGTAATCATAAAATCTCTCCTTATATATTATATAACAAAAGATATTATAATACAAAATTGTTTTATTGACAATAGATTTCAACTCTACTATAATAATAAACAGTTAAATCGCACAGGAGGTTTTATTATGTTTTTAACAGAATTTTCAATAACTGATTATATATTGCCGATAGTTTTAGGTCTTGGTATCGGTTTACTATTTGCTTTAGGCAAGAATGCCAAAAATTATAAACCTCTTTTCTTAAACCCAGAAGACTTCCGTTCCAATATGAGAAAAGGTCAACTTTTAGACGTCAGAACCGTTGAACAGTTCTCTGAAGAAAGAATTAACGGAAGCAGAAATTTCCCTAAAAAAGAAATTTTTCAAAATTTGCACTTAATCAGAAAAGATCAACCGATTTTCCTTTACGCTGAAACTGATAAAGGTTTAGTAAAAACTGTAGGTAAAAAATTGATGAAAAAAGGTTATAAACCAGTTTACATCCTAATTGGCGGAATGAAAGATTGGCCATTTGTTAGAAAGTAAAGAAGTTGTCAAAATTAGACAACTTCTTTTTTTATCATTTTTTTAACTTCTTCGATTGTTTTAGTGAAGTTCGTTGGATCAACATTGAACCAATTGACCTTGAGTTTGTTGTTGAACCAAGTCAACTGCCTTTTAGCATATCTTCTTGAGTTTCTTTTAATTAAATTCTTGGCTTCTTCAAGAGTAGTTTTACCATTGAAATAATCATAGAGTTCTTTATAACCGATAGCACTGATTGCTTGAGAATTTATTCCTTTTAAGTAAAGATTTTTAACTTCTTGAATCAAGCCCTCTTCAAACATTTCTTCAACTCTTTTATCAATTCTTTGGTAAAGCAAATCTCTTTCGATATTCAAACCGATAACTTGAGCGTTTTGATAGAAAGGAAAGAGATTTGTTTGAATATCTTTATCTTCTTTTTCTAAAGCTCTTAAAACTCTTCTGCGGTTTGATAAATCGCATTTTTTAGCTAAAAGCGGCTTTTCTTCAATCAGAATCTTCGCTAATTCTTCGGTTGTAAGTTCTTTATAAGTTTCAGAAGTATTATCATTTCTAACATT
>JAVEVN010000046.1:0-6596 GCA_034005025.1 Candidatus Izemoplasmatales bacterium
AATTCCTATGGACGGAAAAATTATTAAAGGTTCTACTTCGCTTAATACCTCGGAGTTAACCGGTGAATCAAAATTAAAATCTGTGTTTACCGGCGATGATGTTTTATCAGGAAATATCAATGTTGGCGAAATCATCCATATCGAAGTTACTCAAGCTTATGAAAATTCAACCTTAGCTAAGATTATCGATTTAATTGAAAATGCAACAAACAAAAAGTCAAAAAGAGAAATGTTTATAACTAAATTCGCTAAAGTATATACACCCATAGTCGTAGGTTTAGCGGGCTTAATGGTTCTTTATGGAGTTCTTTGGGGAAATTTACCGATTGATAAATATATTTATAATGCGGCGATTTTCTTAGTTATATCTTGTCCTTGTTCTTTAGTTTTGTCAATTCCTTTATCTTATTATGCCGGTATTGGTACAGCTGCTAAAAAAGGAATTCTGTTTAAGGGGTCTACATATCTCCACCAAATCACTGAAGTTGAATTGATCGCACTAGATAAAACCGGAACCTTAACTCATGGCGATTTCTTTGTTAAAGAGTATAGCAATATGGAAACATTGATGTTAGCTGCTTCGATTGAAAAATTTTCTAACCATCCAATTGCCAAGGCAATTGTTAAGTTTAATAATTTTCCGACATATCAAGTCTCTGACGTTAAAGAAGTCCCAGGAATGGGCTTAAGCGGAACAATTGATGAAAAGACGTTATTCGTAGGTAGTAAAAAATTCTGTGAAAATAACGAAATTGAAATCAATACTGAAACTTTACCGATAGGTTCTTATACTTTTGTTGGTTTTGATGGTAAGTTTATTGGTTATATCATTATTAAAGACGAGTTAAAAGAAAGTTCAATGGAAACTGTAAGAGATTTAACCAAGGATTACGATACGGTTATGCTTACAGGAGATAATGAGGTTAGTGCCAGAGATATCGCTATGCAATTAGGTGGTATTGAATATTATTCTGAATTATTACCAGAAGATAAACTTAAAAAGTTTAATGAGATTAGAACCAATTCAGTATCACTTTTCGTTGGCGACGGAATTAATGACGCACCGCTCTTAAAGAATGCTGATATCGGCGTTTCTTTGGGCAGTGCAACTGATTTAGCGATTGAAGTAAGTGATGTTATCATTATTAACAATGATATTAGATTACTTGATAAAGCAATTAGAATAGCTAAAAAAACCAAAGCAATCTCTGCTCAAAATATAGTTTTTTCATTAGTAGTTAAAGGTTTGTTCTTGATAATGTCAAGTTTAAGTTTATTGGCTCAATTTACACTTATGCAGATGTGGATAGCAATATTTGCTGACGTTGGTGTGGCGATTCTTTGTATCTTAAATGCTTTACGAATTATTTATCAAAAAAAATATTTAAATGATAAATCCTAAAGTGATTTATCATTTTTTGTTTTTTTGGTAAAATATTATATAATGTAGGATAGGTGATTTAATTGACCGATATATATATTTTAATAGTTATTTTAATTTTAATACTTGTTAATGGCTTTTTTGCATCTAGCGAAATGGCCTTAGTTTCTTTAAATAAAAACAAGATTAAACAATTAGCTGAAAAAGGTAATAAAAAAGCCATTAAACTTGATAAGATAAGCAGAGATTCAACTAGATATTTATCGACTATTCAAGTCGCGATTACTTTAGCGGGATTTTTATCATCCGCTATTGCTGGTTCTAACTTGGCTGAAAACCTAGTAGCGCTAATGGCTAAAATTAATTTGACTATGGATTTTAACTTAGCAGTTGTTTTAATTACTTTAGTCTTGTCATTTATAACTTTAGTTTTTGGTGAACTTGTTCCTAAGAAAATCGCCTTGAATAACCCTGAAAAAATAGCGATGATGACTGTTGGCGTTTTACAAGTTACAATGTTTTTAACAAGACCGCTTGTTTGGTTATTAACAGTTACCACTAAAGGTGTTATAAAATTATTTAGACTCGATAAGGGTGATAGTAAACCTACTACTTCTGAGGATGAGATTCGTCAGTTAATTAGATCCGGGCATGTTCAAGGCTTATTTCAAAAATCAGAAAAAGAAATGTTAGAAAATATCTTTACCTTTGACGATATTGATGCGGGCTCAATCATGACACCAAGGACTGACATTTATGCGATAGATATCAATGATGATAAAAAAGTAATTCTAGATAAAATTATTTCAGCTCCTTATTCAAGAATTCCGATTTTTGATAAAACCATCGATGATATTAAAGGAATAATACATGTTAAAGATGTCTTGATTGAGGCTAAAACAAAAGGGTTTAGTAGAATAAACTACAATAATTTATTGAGGGAACCGCTTTATATACCTGATAATATAAAAATCAATGTTCTATTTAAAAGAATGCAAAAAGAAAACCACCAAATCGCCTTTTTGTTAGATGATTATGGTGGAATAGATGGTATAGTTACTTTAGAAGATATTTTAGAAGAAATAGTTGGGAACATCTACGACGAATTTGATGAAATCGATAAATCGATTAAACTATTAAAAGATGGAACTTATCTTGTTGATGCATTGATTCAAATTCAAGATTTAAATCGTTTCTTCAAAGTAAAAATAAATGAGACATCAGAAACTTTAAGTGGTTTAATTATTGAACAGCTTGGGCACATACCAAAAAAAGACGAGTTAAAAGAATTTGAGTTTGATAAGTTAAACGTTAAAATCAAATCGGTTGTGAAAAATCATATTGATAAAGTTATAATTAAAGTTAAAGAATAAATTAAGACATCACTCAATTAAAAGTGATGTCTTCTTTTTTATATATATTTGATAACTGAATATTTCTTCTTACCTTTTCGGATTATTATATATTTATTGTGAAGCGCATTTTCTTTGGATATAAGAAAGTCTAAATCGTTTTCCTTTTCGCCATTAATAGATATAGCGTTACTTGATATAAGTTCACGAGCTTGACGTTTTGAACTGGCAATTTTAAGTTCAATTAATGCATCAATCAAAGGAATATCATTTGAGATTTCTATCGAATCTAAATTCTTAAATCCCATTTCTATTTCCTCTAAGCTTAAGTCATTCACCGTTCCTGTAAATAAAGCCTCTGTTACTTTTATCGCCTTCTTTAGTTCATCTTCACCATGGACTAATTTAGTTATCTCTTCAGCTAAGGTTTTTTGTGCTAATCGTTTTTCCGGTTCTTCTAATAAAGATTTTTCAAGTGATTCAATTTCATCTTTAGATAAGAATGTAAACTGCTTTAAGCGGTTTATAACATCTTGATCCGCTGTGTTAATCCAAAATTGATAGAATTCATAGACTGATGTTTTGTTTTTATCTAACCACACAGCGCCACTTTCAGTTTTACCAAATTTTGTTCCATCAGCCTTGGTTACTAACGGAAATGTAAATCCATAGACTTTAGCTTCAATAGTATGGATTTTACGGATAAGTTCCATACCTGCAGTGATATTTCCCCATTGATCTTGACCACCTATTTGCATAATACAATTATAATTGCGATACAGATGTTCAAAATCCCAAGCTTGAATTATTTGATAAGAAAACTCAGTGAAAGATATTCCGTTTTCAATTCTTGATTTCACTGAATCTTTACTCATCATATAAGCAACATTAAAATGTTTACCTATATCTCTTAAAAATTCGATGGCATTTAGCGAAGAAAGCCAATCATAATTATTAACAATAGTTGCTTTTGGTAAAATGTGTTTTGCTTGTTTGGATATACCAAGAGCATTCTTAAGAGACTCTTCAATGCTTAAGAGTTTTCTTTCTTGCGATTTGAAACTTGGGTCACCGATAAGACCGGTCCCACCGCCGATAACTAAAATCGGTTTGTGGCCATGATCTTCTAATCTTTTGGCTACTAAGTAAGCTAAAAGATGTCCGATGTGCAAACTGTCGGCTGTCGGATCTGCTCCTAAGTAAAATGTCATCTTATCTTTGCTTAATTTTTCACTTAGTTCATCGTCAGTTTGTTGGTATAAGAGCCCTCGCCATTTTAGTTCTTCATATAAGTTCATACTCTTTTCCTCCTAAAGAAATAATAATCGTCCAAAAAACATTCTGGGACGATTATTTTTAATGTAAAATTAAATTTGTTTCCGTTCCTTTTTTTACTTCTATTAATCAAGAAGTTTATTTAGTTGTTTCTCTAATAATGATATTGTGTGGTAATTGATTGAACTTTTCCTTTATGTTTTCGCCATCAATCTCTTTTTTCAATAATTGCATAGCTTTGACTCCGATATCAATAATTGGAATGTCAACGCAAGAAAGTTTTGGTCTTGAAAGTGAAGCATACTTCGTATTTTGGAAACCATATACAGAAATATCCTTTGGAATTTTCTTACCTTTTTCAATCATGCAATTAATGAACGATACAGCAATTGAATCTCTAACCGCAACTACTCCATCAATTTTTTTACTTGAATCTTTATAGAGTTCGTTGAAGTGAATTGTGTTAACTGTGATATCACCACTAGTTCTATAAATATTCATTTCTAGGCCGGCTTCTTCAATCGCTTTTTGATAACCAGCTTCTTTTAAATCATTAACCATATACTTTCTCGCTGTGGTTAACATGTAGATATTTTTACGACCCTCATCAATTAAGTTTTTAGTAACTTCATATGCAGCTTGATAATAATCAATCGAAACGGTTGTGAGGTTATTATCGTAAGGATATAACGTATTGGCTAAAACGACAGGAACACCATACTCTTCTTTGATTAAGTTTAGGGTTTTATATTGTTCTTCATTGATTTCATCATTCATGTATAGGATACCGTCAGCTTGAGAAGCGACAACTTCCTGAAGCATTTCCGTTTCAGAAGTATATTTATCTTTTAAAACATAAAGAATCAAGGAATAGTTATATTTCTTGGCTTCTACAGCAATTCCATTAACCATTTCCGCAACTGATGATCTTGACATATCAGGAACGATAATAGCTACAGCAGTTGATTTTCTACTTGCTAAACCCTTGGCATAAGCATTAGGCTTATAACCAAGTTCTTTGATCACCGCTAAGACTTTTTCCCTTGTTTCTTCTTTAACTTTTTCAGGATTATTTAACGTTCTTGAAACTGTTGCCAAAGATACCCCAGCTTTAATAGCGACATTGTAAATTGTTGCTTTAGACATAATCTTACGCCCTCCTTTTTAATACACTTAACTTGAATATATTTTATCACATATTTAGGTGTCTGCAATTGATTTTATGAAAATTTTCATAAATTTTCATTAATAGATCTCTAAAATATAATACTTTAAGTAAGAAATTTAAAAACGCATTAGATAAAAGCAAAAAATAAGGTTAAAAACCTTATTCTTGGGTAACTTTTATCGACTTAATAATAAATTTTTGAGGAAAAACTGAAGGATCAGGATCTTTTCCTAAAACGCCACCGATTGCTAGATTAATCAAAAAGTAATACGGATGATCAAAAGGCCAACCTTTTTCAGTTGTATCAAAACCATTATGTCCTTTTTCATAGCGAGCGACTTCTTCATTATCTAACAAATAGATGATTTTACCCTCTTGCCAATTTAAAGAATATTTATGGAATCCTTCAGTGATTTTAGGAAATTCTAAGTTTGTGTAATATTGTTCTTTGTTGCGATGATTATATTTTTCTGTATGAATACAAAGCAATAATTTACCTGGGTCCCAACCAACATGTTCCATGATATCAATTTCACCACTTCTTGGCCAAAAACCATAGCGATTATCATCGCTCATCATCCATAATGCCGGCCAAGTTCCTTTGCCAAGCGGTAACTTAGCAACTATATCAATTTGTCCATATAAAAAAGCAAACTTTCCTTTAGTGTTTATTCTTGCACTTTCATAAACACCGTTTTTATAAGTCGCTAAAATAACAAGGCCATCGTCGGTAAAAGAGATATGTTCTTCGTCATCGACATAATGTTGTAATTCCTTATTTGCCCATTTGTCACCAACTTGAACATTGAAGATGTCTCTTGGTAATTCTTTAATTTTAGTAAAATCTAAATCTAGTAATGTTTTCATTATTCACCTCAAATATTTTTAACTGTTCCGCCTTCAACTAAATAGCCATCAACAACGATAGTTTTACCGGCATTTAATCTTTTGTTTTTGTCAACCATTCTTAAAATTTCTTTTGCTGCTGAAAGCGTTGTCAATAATATTTGCTTAAAAAATTAAAATTTTAATATTAATTCTTTTAATATTACATATTAACTCTTTTATAAAGCAAAAAAAACAGACACTTATACAGTATCTGTTTTGAAATTATTAAATTTCTTTTTTGAAAGTTATCTTCTTTCTTTGATTCTTGAAGCTTTAGCAGATAATCCACGAATGTATCCAAGGTGTGCTCTTCTGACTTTACCACGACGTTTTACTTCGATTTTGTCGATTACTGGTGAATGTACTAAGAAAGTTTTTTCTACACCTACACCGTAAGATATTTTTCTTACTGTGAAAGTTTCACTAACCCCTCCACCTTGTCTTTTGATGCATAAACCTTCGAAAATTTGGATTCTTTCTCTGTTTCCTTCCTTGATTTTGATACCAACTTCTAAAGTATCTCCAGGACGAA
>JAVEVN010000047.1:0-6573 GCA_034005025.1 Candidatus Izemoplasmatales bacterium
CCAATTATTTTGGAAGTAAACAAAGAAGAGATATCTAATTTAAACATTAAACATTATTTCATCAAAACTAAAGAACAAGATCGTTTCATCTTCTTAAAGAAAATTATCAATACGATAAATCCTTATCTAGCGATTGTTTTCTGCAACAAAAAAGAAAGCGCTGATTTAGTTTATGAGTGGATGAAAAATGAAGGCCAAAACGTCTGTTTAATTCATGGCGATATCGATTATCGTAAACGTAAGCAATTAATCAAAAGAATTAATAACCTGGAATTCCAATATATCGTTGCGACTGACATTTTAGCTAGAGGCATCGATATCATCGGCGTCAGTCACGTCATTAATTATGAACTTCCTAAAGATTTTGAATTCTATATTCATAGATCAGGTAGAACCGGAAGAATTGATTTTGACGGAATCGCCATATCTCTATATGAATTCAATGATAATTCTTATTTAGATAAATTGGAATCAAGAGGAGTTAAAACTGAGTATAAAGCAATCAAGAACAACGAAATCGTCGATGCGGTCATCAGAAAAGCTAGAGACAGAAGAATTAGACCGGAAAACGAACTCGATTATGAAGCGAAAAGAAAAGTTAAAAGACCAAAAAAAGTAAAACCAGGGTATAAGAAAAAATATCAAGCAGCTGTAGACAAAGAAAAGAAGAAATTGGCAAGGAAGAAAAAATGAGTTTACATGTTGTGTTGTTTCAGCCGGAGATACCGCAAAATACCGGTAACATCATGAGAACTTGCGCCGGTACAAATACCGTCTTGCATCTGATAAAACCCTTAGGTTTCAAATTAGACCCGAAATACTTAAAAAGAAATGCTGTTAACTATTTAGAACATGTTAATTATTTCGTTTATGATGACTATCAAGATTTCTTAAGCAAAAATAAAGGCGAATTTTACTTTTTAACTCGCTATGGCAAGAAAACTCCAAGAGAGTTTGATTTCAAAGATAAAAGTGAAGATATCTATCTTATTTTCGGTCGAGAATCTACTGGAATTCCTAAAGAAATCCTAAAAGAAAATCTTTCCAGCTGTATTAGACTACCGATAAATGATCAAATCAGATCGCTTAATCTAGCTAATACGGTCGCTATTATGATTTATGAAGTTTACGGCCAACAAGATTATCAAAGTCTTTCAAAAACCGAACCAATCAGTTTAAAAGGGCCTGATTGGCTGGAAACAGAGTGATATTATGGATAGTGTAATCGGCAAAAAAATTGTCATCCATAGTTATAAACACAATAAGAAACTTCATCGAATTTGGAAGAACGCTACTCTTTTAGAAGATAATGATGAGATGATTATCGTCGCTAACAAAAGGACGAAAGTTGTCGAATCTACCGGAAGATTTTGGTATACCAAAGAACCATCCGTGGCTTTTTTCTTTAAGAATCATTGGTATAACGTTATCGCTATCCTCAAAGAAAACAAGGTAACTTACTACTGCAACATCGGTTCACCGGTATTGATGGATGAGGAAGCGGTAAAATACATTGATTATGATTTAGATATTAAAGTTGACAGTGATTTTTCTTATAAAATTTTAGATATCTACGAATATAAAATGCACCGTGATATCATGGATTATCCTCAAGATATCAAGCTGATTCTCGCAAAAGAAATGCTTGATTTAAAATCACGAATCGATCGCAGAGACCTCCCTTTTGACTCTGAATTAGTAATGAATTGGTTCAATAAATTCTTAAGTTTAAAACAATAAAACAAATCTTTAATATTTAAAAGTAGATTAAAGATAAAAATATCGCTATTTAAGGAAGATTAATTTTGATATTAATCTTTTTTTATGGTATAATCTTCTTTAGGACAAATAATGATGATTTATTTTCCTTTTAATGAAAGGTATACATACTTTGTATAAAGGGTGAGCAATATGGAGTTAATCTATAGAGTAAAGAAACCAGAAACAATCAAAAGATTCATGACTGAAAATAATATTCCGACGAGTATCTTACAAAAAGATGAAAAAAATTATAAAATATTTGTCAATAACGAAATCAAATCAAGAAAAGATACAGTAAGAAAAGGCGATAAAATTCATTTTCTTCTTGAAGAAGAAGGTTTGAATAAAAATATCAAGCCAGAAGATAAGAACCTAAATATCGTTTATGAAGATGAGTACATGCTAGTTATAAACAAACCTGCTAATATGTTGATGACAGTTTCAAAAACCAATCAAACTCATACCTTAGCAAATTATTTAGTAGGTTATTATCAAAAAAATAATATCAACAACTTAATTCATTATGTTAACAGGATTGACCGTGAATCTTCAGGTTTAGTAGTAGTTGCGAAACATCGTTTCGTCAAGTTCTTATTAAGTGATAAAGTCGATAATCTATTACAGTTTTCTTATAAAGCTATCGTATCCGGTATCCTAGATGTCAAAGATTTTGATATCTGCTTACCGATAAAGAAAAAAGAAAATTCTTATATCCGTGAAGTAGCTGAAACTGGCGGAGAAGAATGTTCGACAAAATATCGCGTTGAAAAAGAATTTAAGAATTATTCATTGCTTGAACTTAATGTTACCGGTAAAGTAACCCACCAAATAAGAGTTCATTTATCATTTTTTGATCGACCTATTGTCGGTGATAAAATATATAATAAAAAAGAAGAAGCTGAAACTTTAATGTTGGTTTGTTATAAGACGAGTTTCCTTCATCCAATCACAGAAGAAAATGTAAATCTTGTAATTGATATGCCTGATTACTTTAAGGATTTTATTAAAACTGCATAAAAAAAATTCCAAGTCTTAATTTTTGAGATTTGGAATTTATTTTTTTTATTTAATATAATTTATCAATAAGTTTAAGGTATTGATTAAAGCACTTTTATGGGTTCTTTCCATTCCATGAGATGCATGGACTCCTGGACCGATTAAAGCGCCTTTAAAGTCTTTACCGCCTCTTAATGCGGCTGAGACATCAGATCCATAGAAAGGGTAGATATCAGTAACATAGTTAAGTTTATTTTCTTTAGCGATATTTACCAGTTTAGAAATCATTGAATAATCATAAGGACCGCTAGAATCTTTACAACAGATGGAAACGTCTTTTTCAGTACAACTTAAATCTTCACCGATACAACCCATATCAACTGCGATTAATTCGTCGACTTCAGGAATGAAGGAAGCTCCATGACCGACTTCTTCATATGTTGAGATGATAAAGATTAGATTCATTTCTGGAGTGATGTTTTCTTGTTTAATATATTTTAGTAAACAAAAAAGAATGGCAACAGAAATCTTATCGTCTAAAAAGCGACTTTTGATAAATCCGGATTCAGTTATTGTTGTTTTTGGATCAAAGAAGATAAAATCTCCAGGAGCTATGCCTAAATCCTCAACTGACAACTTATCAGTAACGTCTTCATCGATTCTTACAACCATGTTATCAGGGTTTCTTGTGGCGCTGGATGCGTCTTTATAAACGTGTGTTGAAGGAGAAGTAGAAAGAAAAGTTCCTTGATAATCCTTATTATCTCTAGTATGTATTGTGCAATACTCGCCGTCTAAAGTCGGCCAAATAGGTCCGCCAATTGTAGTGAATTTAAGCATTCCGTCGCTAGTTATGCTTCTAACCATCGCACCAAGAGTATCGACATGACCGCTTAAACCAAGGGTTTTATCACTTTTACCCTTTACTTCAACAAGCAAGTTGCCTTTCTTAGTTTTCTTAGGAGAAAAACCTAATTTTTTAATCTCATTAGCGATATAGTTAATGACATTTTCACTGAATCCGCTTGGAGAAGGAATGTTTAATATCTCTTTAGCGAAACCTAAAATATCGTTTAAATATGATTCATTCTTCATAAACGTACAAAACCTCTTTTCATTTTTTATTTAAGTATATCATATGTTAAGTTGATTTTTAACCGCAATATTGCTTTAATTTATAATTTTTATATGTTAAAATATATTTTAGCAAGGAGTTGGTCCGATGGTAGTTGTCTTTGGTGGCGCTTTTAACCCGCCGACTTTGGCTCATAAAGAAATATATCACTTGATTGATAAGGTGATTGGTTTTGATCATTTTATCTTTTTGCCCGTATCCAATAAATACAATAAAAGCACCTTAATTCCGGATAATTATCGAATTGATATGCTTAATATATTAATTAAAGAATTGCCTAAAGCTTCTCTTTCTTTGTTAGAGATTGATGATAGAAATTATTTAGGCACTTATGAAAGTTTAAAAAGACTGAGAGAATTTTATCCTGATAAAGAGATTTCTTTTATTATCGGGTCTGACAATTTGATAAAAATCAAACACTGGATAAATTCTGAGGCTTTAATCAAGGAGTTTAAATTCATTTGTATCAATCGCAACCGTCAAGATGCGGCGAAAATCATTGAAAAAGATCCGCTTCTTAACCAGTATAAAGATAATTTTAAAATCATTCAAGGGTTTAATCAATACATCTCATCAACCGCTTTTAGAGATAGCTTGGATCCAAGCTATGTCACTGATGAGATCTTTCAATACATTATGGAAAATGACTTATATCGAGGTAATTAACTATGGAAAACGGATTTTTAAAAACAGCTTTAATTTCACCAAAGGTTTATGTGGCTAACCCAAAGGAAAATGTAAAAGAAATGCTTAAAGCCTTAAACGGCTGTTTTTGTCATTTGGCTGTATTTCCTGAACTTTCGATTAGTTCATATTCAGCTGGCGATCTATTCTTTCACGCTAATCTGCTTGAAGATAGTTATAAAGCATTAGAATATTTCTTAAAAAACAATACTTTTTCAGGTATTGTCGTTTTAGGTATGCCGATAACTTTAGACCAAATCGTCTTGAATACCGCTTTGGTAATACAAAAAGATGAGATTCTAGGAGTCGTTCCTAAATTCTACCTTCCTAATACTAAAGAATATTATGAAAAACGTTGGTTTAATTCCGGTTTTGATTGTATTGATAACTATCAATCAATTAAATTATTCGATAAAGAAGTTCCTTTCGGAAATTTGATTTTCGATAATGGTGAAGTGAGTTTTGGGATTGAAATTTGCGAGGATATGTGGGCGACGATTACTCCTGGTAATCTTTTAAGCGTCAACGGAGCTAATATTATCATCAATCTATCTGCATCTAATGAAGTTGTTGGTAAAGAAGCGATCAGAAGGAATTCTGTACTAGAACATTCCCGTAAGAATAGCGGCGCTTATATCTTTGTTTCTGCCGGAGCTTCTGAGTCAACCTCTGAAACTGTATTCTCTGGTCATTGCATCGTCGCAAATAATGCTAGACTGATTCAAGAAACTAGTTTTTTCTCACTCGAGACTAAAACGCTAATTACTGATATCGATATTTCTCGTTTGAAATACGAAAGAAGAATAAATTCATCTTACCGAGACTCAGTTTTAAAATATAAGTTCAAATATCAAACAATCAATTTTACTTTACCGAAAATTCCTGATTTTAAATTTTCTGACGAATGGGATAAATTGCCTTTCGTTCCAAAAGAAAATCTCGAAAGTAATTTCAAGAGAATATCTTCAATCCAAGAGTTTTCTTTAGCGAAATGATTAGAACATACCAAGATAAAACATCTGGTTATTGGCGTTAGCGGCGGTTTGGATTCAACCTTGGCATTGCTTGCGGCTGTCGGTGCTTTTGAATATTTAAAAATAGACAAGAAAAATATTCATGCCTATACTTTACCAGGTTTACATACATCTGATAAAACTAATAAAAATGCAAAAAAATTAATGGAATTGCTTGGAGTTAGTTATGAAGAAATAGATCTAGCTAAACATATCAAAGACCATTTAGCTTTAATTGACCATGATCAATCGACTGAAGATATAACTTATGAAAATACTCAAGCTAGAGCGAGAACAATGGTTTTAATGAATTTAGCTAATAAATTAAATGCTCTGGTTTTAGGTACAGGCGATCTCTCGGAAATCGCTCTTGGTTGGTCAACTTATAATGGTGATCAAATGTCGATGTATAATGTCAACGGCGGAATTCCTAAAACTGTCGTGCAGTTTATGATTGAAGCTTATGCCAATTATAATTATGACGTTGAATTAAAGAAGGTTTTAGTTGATATCTTATCAACTCCGATTACTCCGGAATTGAAGTCGGAACAAACAACTGAAAGCGTCATCGGCAAATATGAAATCAACGATTTCATCCTTTACCGCTTCATGGTTGCCGGCGATACCGCTGAAAGAATTAAATATTTATTAAAAATTGTCTTTAATCTTTCCGATGATTTGTCTAATCATTATACTGATAATTTCTTTAAGAGATTTTTCTCGCAACAATTCAAAAGACAGGCAAGCCCCGACTCGCCAAAAGTATTTGATTTTGCGCTTAGCCCAAGATCTGATTTTAAGATGCCTGCCGATGTTTTGAGGTCCTCATGAAAAAGGTTGTAGTAGGTTTAAGCGGAGGTGTTGATTCAGCAGTAAGTGCTTATTTATTGCAGAAACAAGGCTATGAAGTCATCGGTTTATTCATGAGAAATTGGGATTCAGCAGCCAATAATGATATCTTAGGCAATCCGAGTTTAACCGATG
>JAVEVN010000048.1:0-6543 GCA_034005025.1 Candidatus Izemoplasmatales bacterium
TTATCAATCTTCAATTTTTGTAAAGATTTAATTAATTTAGATATATCTTCAACTTTTGCTGGTCCAGCCACAAGTGCTTTTCCTCCGGTAATTATTTTAACTATTACTACTTTTCCGATAGCAGTTAAAATATCAGTTTCTTCAACAATTTCATATTTACAAGTGAATTGTGTTAAAGTTTCAGAAGCAGTCGCAACAAAATAACCAGGTTTAACTAAAATTTGAGGTTTCTCTAAAAGTGTTACTTGATCTAATTCTTCTCCATCTAAACCAATAGAAGTGATAGCTAGTTCATAGTCACAATCTTTTAAATATGCATTCATGACAGTAGTTTTACCGGCATTTTTCGTATTGCCAACAATACTGATTAAATTGTATTCTTCTAATAGACTACTTATTTCTTTAATGTTCTTTTCCTTCTTTCCAAATCTTTTGGTTCTAGGGAAATCTTGTTGCCAGCTAAAAGACCGCTAACTCCGTTCGCTGATTCATTATTTTCTTTATTTACATACCCTGTAGGTTCAGAATATGTTGAAATAACTCCTTCATAGTTTCTTAAAACTATTTTCCCAGGTGCTTGAGATAATACATAATTAGGCATAACCGGAATTTTTCCGCCTCCACCAGGCGCATCAACAACAAAAGTTGGAACACAATAGCCAGATGTATGTCCTCTTAAACCTTCAATAATTTCAATACCTTTAGAAACAGGAGTTCTAAAATGTTCGATTCCTAATGACAGATCGCATTGATAGATGTAATAAGGTCTAACCCTTATGTATGCTAGTCTTTGAACTAGTTTTTTCATAACTTCTACAGAATCATTTACACCTTTTAGTAAAACCGATTGATTACCTAGAGGCACTCCAGCATCAGCTAGTAAATCAATAGCGTGTTTTGATTCTTCTGTTATTTCGTCATAATGATTAAAATGTGTATTTAACCAGATAGGATGGTATTTTTTTAACATATTAACAAATTCAGGAGTAATTCTTTGAGGTAATACTACCGGTGTTCTAGTTCCTAAACGAATAATCTCAACATGATCTATTTCTCTTAATCTCTTAATTATATCTTCAAGAATTTCATCGCTAACTAATAATGCATCTCCACCAGATAATAAAACATCCCTTATTTCCGGAGTATTTCTAATATATTCAATAGCTAAATCTATTCTATCTTGAGGCATTCTTTGATCACGTTGCCCTGCGAATCTTCTTCTTGTACAATGGCGACAATACATCGAACACATATCCGTAATCAAAAACAAAACTCTATCAGGATATCTATGTGTTAATCCTGGCACAGGAGAATCAGTATCTTCAGCCAAAGGATCTAGCATATCATTTTCACCAACATGCATTTCATAAATGCTCGGAATAGCTTGTTTTCTTATAGGACAATCTGGATTATTAGGATCGATTAAGCATAGAAAATAAGGAGTTATAGCCATTCGAAACTTTGATAAAACGTTCGAAATATCTCTTTTTTCTTCATCAGTTAGTTTAATATATTTGTTTAAATCTTCAACAGTTTTAATTCTGTTTCTGACTTGCCAACGCCAATCTTTCCAATCTGTATCGCTAACATTAGGAAAATATTCAGTTTTTCTTATTAAATATGTGTCATTTGTGACTTTCATTATTTAACACTTCCGTATCTGTCTTTAAATATTTCAAATAACTCCTTTGATTCACGCAAAAGATTTAATGTAAATTCCGCATGATCTTTTGTATAACCATTTCCAATGATCATTAAAGCTTCAGAAGCAATACCTTCAGCTCCAAGAGCTGCTTTAGTAAATGAAGTTGCCATTGAAAAGAAATAAATTGTTCCAGTACTTTTTGTCGGTAAAATAGAGGTCATTTCCGTATTTTGAACATTTACTACATTAATCGTAACATCAACCATTTCCGGAGCTACTTCTTTAACCTTATTATAAACTTCCATAGGTTTAGTCGCGTCACCGACAATAATATAATCACAAACACCTAATTTTTCTAAATCATGTCTATGTCTATCAGAATGAATTAAGGCAATAATTTTTCCGTTTTTACCAGCACTTTTTCTTGCTTGATATGCGCATAAAATTCCAGATTTTCCTCCTGCGCCTAAAATTAAAACTGTATCATCAATTTTAACTAATTTTTCAACTTGAGCGGCAGCTCCCGCTACATCCAAAGCTGATAAAACAATATCCGCTGGCAAATCATTAGGAATTTTTGCATAAATTCCTGTTTCAAATAGAATAGCTTGTCCAACAATATTAACTTGGTCTTTTGATAAATCTATTCCATGTATCTTTTCAATTTTTAATGGTGTTAAAGATAAAGAAACTAATGAAGTTATTTTATCTCCAGGCTTAAGATCAACATTTAAGTTTTTTCCAACTTCTTTTATTTTTCCTAAAAACATTCCTCCCGAACCAGTAACTGGGTTTTGTATCTTACCCTTACTGTTTACTATGTTTTCAATCATTTCTTTCATCTTTGTAGCGTCGCTTTCACAAGCTTTTTTTATTTGTGTGAAAGAAGCTGAATCGATATTTAATGTGTCGACATCAACTAAAATTTCATTGTCATAACAAATCATTTCGTTATTAATTCTTTCTGCTGTTTGAGGTAAAGTTCCTTCAGGATGAATGACTCTATGAGTTCCGTATTTACATAACTCTTTCATTTTAATTATCTCCCATTTCTAATATTTTTCTCGCTTCAGTTGGTGTTGCTATTTCACGATTATATTTCTTTGCTATTTCTACAACTTTCTTTACTAACTCTGCATTTGACTTTGCTAAAACGCCTTTTTCAATATAGATATTATCTTCTAAACCGACACGTACATGTCCTCCATGTTTAATCGATAATTCAGCTAATGAAAATTCAAATCTACCTATACCAGCCACACTGTAAGTTGAATTTTCGGGCAGACTTTCTTTTAGAAAGATAAAATCTCTTTCTTCTCCAGTCATTCCACCATTAACGCCTAAAACAAAACTATAGTGAAGGTGACCTATAATATGCCCTTTTTTTATTAATCGTTTTGTTGTATCTATATGGCCTTTTTCAAAGCACTCCATCTCATATCTGACATTTAACTCATTCATCTTATTAGCGAAATATATGATATCATTTTCCGTATTTATAAATATTTCATCTCCACCAAAATTTAACGTGCCACAATCTAAAGTTGCCATTTCTGGCTTGATATTCAAAACATCGATTCTTTCATCTCTAGACATACCTACAGCTCCACCCGTGGAAACTTGAATTATTAAATCAGGGCATGTTTTCTTTATTGCACGATAAATTTCTTCATAACGATCTTTATCTTGAGTAGGTTTTCCATCATCAAATCTGGCGTGCAAATGAATTATTGAAGCTCCCGCTTGATAAGCTTCATAAGCCGCTTGAACCATTTCGTTAACTGTATAAGGTACTGATGGGTTATGTTCTTTAGTAACTTCAGCGCCAGAAATAGCGCAAGTAATAATTAACTTATCCATCGTATCTTTGTAGCTCCTTAGGTACGATACAAGTTCCGATAGCTTTTGTTGTTAAGATTCTTTCCTCTAAAACATCGCAAGCGCTTGGTGAAACATCAGGTCTGGTCTGAATTATCTTATAACAATAAAACTCCATCTTTCTTGAAGTATTTCCCGCTTCTACTATTTCTGCTTCTATTTCCAAGAAATCCCCGGCATATACAGGAGCTAAGAAATCAACAGATTCATAGGCTCTAAATAAACCTTCATCACCATCTAATCTAATTAAAAGTTCTGTAGCTGCATCTCCAAACAAAGCTAAAATTCTAGCTCCATCCACTAAGTTACCGCCATAATGAGCGTCGTGATTTGACATTCTTATTTTAAATATTGTTTTCATATTATATTCCTTTCATCTTTTCTACTTTATCGATAATTAATTCAGCTTCAGTAGCTTTTACTACATCATCAACGCTATAATCCGGATGCACTTCCAATAAATGTAAGCCATCTTCTTCAACTTTCATAACAGCCATTTCAGTTACAATTAAATTAGCCTGATGAGCAGCCGTTAATGGCAATCGACATTTTTTTAAGATTTTAGGTTGGCCTTTATTTGTGTGAGTTAAAGCAATGATTACTTTTTTCGCACCCATGACAAGATCCATAGCTCCACCCATACCTGGAACTTTTTTCCCAGGAATAATCCAAGAAGCAATAGAACCTTCTTGATCTACTTCTAAAGCTCCCAAGACTGTAACATCAATGTGACCACCTCTAATAAAACTAAATGAAGTAGCCGAATCAATAAAAGCTCCACCTTTCTGAATCGTCGCCTTTAATCCACCAGCATTAACTATATTTGTTTCTTCCTCGGTTAATGGTCCAAGACCGATAATTCCATTTTCCGCTTGAAAGGTAACTCTTTTATCTTGAGGCACATAATCAGCAACCAAAGTAGGAATACCAATGCCTAAATTAACCAAATCCCCATCGTTTAATTCCATAGCTATTCTTGAAGCAATAATTTCTTTATCATTCATCATCTTCACCTGCCAATATATAATCTACAAACGGATAAGGAGTAATTACATTTTCTGGATCTATAACATCAACTGTTTCAAAAGGTTCAACAATAACCATTTCAGCCGCAGTTGCCATAATCGGATTAAAATTTCTCATTGTCTGTGAATATTTCAAATTACCATATTGATCAGCTATAGCCCCACCGATAAGTGCCATATCTGAACCTAATGCTAGTTCTAATAAATATTCTTTATCATTTACTTTAATCTTTTGTTTATTTTCTTCTACTATCGTCTCCAAGCCTGTAGAGGTGAGGATTCCACCTAAACCAGCTCCAAAAGCTCTTATTCTTTCAACTAAGGTTCCTTGAGGAACTAATTCTACTTCAATAAGTCCTTCCTGCATTAATTTGCCGACATAAGGATTAGTTCCGATATGTGAGGCAATTAACTTTTTAACTTGGTTATTTACAATCAACTTGCCAACGCCTTTATCTTCATAGCCGCCATCATTGCAAATTATAGTTAAATCTTTGACTCCAGATTCAACCACCAAATCAATTAATTTCTCTGGGGTACCATTTGTTAAAAATCCACCAACAGATATCACAAGTCCATCTTTTAAAAAGTCAATAAATTGATTTTTGTTAATAAAACCTTTCATAGTTTACCCCTTTCTTGGCGGCATAATCTCTGCTTCGCCAACAATTACAGTCTCGTCATTTTGATTCTTCGCTACACAATCAAAAACCACTCTGTTTCTCTCGAGATTCTTTTCTTTAACAGTCACAACTGCAGTAATTACATCGCCAAAATAAACAGGTTTAATAAATTTTAACGATTGTTTTGTATAGATGCTACCAAGGCCAGGTAGCTGAACTCCAAAGATGGAACTAAATAAAGATCCCACTAACATTCCGTGCACGATTCTTTGTTCAAACATTGTTTTACTAGCATAGTCTTCATCAACGTGCGCAGGATTAAAATCATTTGAGATTTCCGCAAAGCCTAAAACATCCGATTCAATAAATTTTTTTGTTGTTTCAGCTTGCTCGCCAATTTCAATTTGATCAATGCTTTTACTATTCATAATTTCCTCCTAAATAAAATTTTCACATCTTAAATAAAAAAAGCTATTATATTTATAAAAAATATAACAGCTCTCCATTTTTTTAAATGGCAATATTTAAACTGTATGTTTAAATACCAAGAATTTGATTTATAGACTAATCAAACCTTTCGGCAAAGTACTCCTTCTTAAATCTTTATCCGTCCAAAATAAAAAGTGAGATTTAATACCAGTATCTTGCGCCTCTGTGTTGATTTAATTATAATGTAATTATATCTAAATATGTAAGCGTTGTCAATGATAAAAAAGGGATTATTTAAACTATATATATTTACTATTTATAAGAAAAAATTTCTTATTCATGTTATAATTTAAACATAGAAAATTCGGAGGAATACTATGTTAGCTGTTATTACAGGAGCTTCATCAGGAATAGGCAAAGAATTAGCTTATAAACTCGCTGAGAAGAGATATGATTTGATATTAATCGCTCGTAGAATTGATAGATTAGACGAAATCAAAAATGATCTTATTAAATTAAATGTTAATGTTGAAGTCTACCCTCTAAATCTAAGTGATATGACATCATTAAAATCCGGTATAAAGTACTTAGAGAATAAGAACATTGATTTATTCATAAATAATGCTGGTTATGGTATATATGGTAATTCAATAGATCAAGATGATGGTCATGAAATTAACATGATTGATTTAAACATTAAAGCTTTACATTATCTTACGAAAGCGATGATTAAATCGATGGAAAAAGGAAAAGTTGTTAATATTAGCTCCATGGCAGCGTTCTTGCCAACACCACTTCTTTCTAGTTACGCTGCAACTAAAGCTTATGTTTATTCCTATTCGATGGCTTTAAGATATGAATTAATAAAAAATAATATTCCAATTAATGTAATCACAGTTTGTCCAGGACCAGTAAAAACAGAGTTCGCTGATGTGGCAAAAGC
>JAVEVN010000049.1:0-6530 GCA_034005025.1 Candidatus Izemoplasmatales bacterium
CATCAGCTATGAAGAGTTTATCTTTATCAGTTGAATTAGCTTTAGAATCAATCTATGAACCTAATAAATGGGATGATGAATTCGGTGGAAAATCTGTAATCCTTGGCGTTGAAGTTAATGGCGTTGGACTTCCTGATGATTTCTCTGAATTTGAAAACTTTGATCAAACTGATTATGATGATTTATATCAAGCATTAGTCGACGGAGATTATGTAGTAAGTGATGCTATTGGTGCATTTGGAGATACTGGTACAGCTTCATTGCAATTTGAAACAGACATAATGGATATTATTGTTGTTCCATTTGCTGAATAATTAGACTTTAAACTAAAAGTTGAGGATGAGGAAAACAGATATTTCTTGTCCTCTCTTTTTATAGAAATTTAAATGAATTGGAGACAAGTATATGGAAACAATTATAAAAATGATGAATATAAGTAAACAGTTTCCAGGTATTTTAGCTAACGATCAAGTTAATTTTGACTTACGAAAGGGTGAAATTCACGCTCTTTTAGGTGAAAATGGCGCTGGTAAATCAACTTTGATGAGCATTCTTTTTGGAATATACTCTCCGACTGAAGGTCATATCTATAAAAATGGTGAAGAAATCTTTATTAAAAATCCTAATGATGCGAACGCTTATGGGATTGGGATGGTTCATCAACATTTTAAATTAGTTGAAGTATTTACCGTTTTAGATAATATCATCATGGGAGTAGAACCTAATAAGTTTGGTTTCTTAAAAAGAAAGCAAGCTAAAGAAGAAATTGAAAAGATTTGTGAACAATATCAATTGTGGGTTGATTTAGACTCTAAAGTTCAAGATATTACAGTTAATATGCAACAGCGAGTAGAAATCTTAAAGATGCTTTACCGTCATAATGATATCTTAATCTTTGATGAACCTACTGCAGTTTTGACACCTCAAGAAATAGATCAGTTGATGGAGACAATGAAACTTTTAGTTCAGGAAGGCAAATCGATTATTTTCATCACGCATAAACTTGATGAAATTATGCAAGTATGTGATCGAGTTACCGTGCTTAGAAGAGGAAAAGTGATGTCAACTGTTGATGTTAAAGACACCACTAAAAGAGCTTTATCTAAAGCGATGGTTGGTAGAGATATCGTCTTTAACATCAAAAAACAAGAATCAGTGTTAAAAGACATCGTTTTAGAAGTTAACGATTTGACTGTAGTATCGGAAAGAACTAAGAAAAATGTCGTTAATCACGTATCTTTTAGAGTCAGACAAGGAGAAATAGTTTGTATTGCTGGTGTTGACGGTAACGGTCAAAGCGAATTAGGTCAAGTGCTTTCCGGACTCATTAAAGCTGACGGCGGTAATATAATTATTAACGGAGAAGACGTAACTCATAAATCGATTAGATATCGAAATGATCATGGATTAACCCATATACCTGAGGATAGACATAAACACGGTCTAATATTGCAAGATACTGTAGCTAATAACCTGGCACTTAAAAAATATCATTTGCCACCTTTTCAAAAACATGGTTTTATCAATGTTAAACCCATTTATGAATTATCAGAAGAGCTAATTGAAAAATTTGATATTCGCTCTGGAGAAGGTTCAAAAAGTAAGATTGGTACTTTATCGGGTGGAAATCAACAAAAAGCTATTATCGCAAGAGAGATCGATAAAGACGGCGATCTTCTTCTATCTATCCAAACTGTTAGAGGTTTGGATGTTGGAGCGGTTGAATTCGCTCACAATAAGATTATAGCTGAAAGAGATAACGGTAAAGCTGTATTGATGATTTCTTTTGAATTAGAGGAAGTTATGAATGTTAGCGACCGAATTTTAGTTATGTACGAAGGTAAAATTGTTAAGAACGTTATGGCTAAAGATATCTCTGTAGAGGAATTAGGTCTTTACATGGCAGGAGCTAAAGAAGATATTGTTTATCCTGATAAATTATCAGAAGAAATGAAAACTGAGGAAGAGGAGGTTGTTGAAAATGAGTAAATTCTTTTCAAAAATAGCCGAATTCTTCAAGAATCTTTTTAAGAATATTGGTTTGTGGTTTAAAAATTTTGTTCCTAACTGGAAAAAATTTCAAAAATCAGACGCATATAAATCAATATCAGGAGCCTTATTAGCAATTGGTATCGGTCTTTTTGCCGGAATTGTTTTGATGTTTGTTATCAATCCAAGTGATGCTTTTGAAGGTATTGGTAGATTATTATCCGGTTCCTTTAATCATCCTAAAGGCGGATGGTTTGGTTTTGCTAATATGCTTTATCGTGCAACTCCTTTAATCTTTACTGGGTTGGCTGTTGCTTTTGCTTTTAAAACAGGATTATTCAATATCGGTGCTTCCGGACAATATACAGTCGGTTTGTTTGCGGCACTATTGGTAGCTGTCTTAGGAGATGGACTTGGCCCATTCCAATGGTTAGTTGCTGTATTAGCAGGTATGGTTGCCGGATTTTTATGGGGTGCTATACCAGGGTTTTTCAAAGCCAGACATAATGTTCATGAAGTAATCACTTCGATTATGTTTAACTATATCGGTATGTTCATAGTCAATGGTTTGTTAAAATCAAATCTTTTAGCTTCAACTATGGTTGATGGAACTACTAATAGAACTGTTAGAGTTGATCAAAATGCTAGAACCGCTTTTTGGTTCTTTGATGATTTGTTCCCTAACAGCGGTTTAGATATTTCATTTTTAATCGCTATTTTTACAGCTATTATTATTTACGTTGTTTTGAACAAAACTGTTTTTGGCAGGGAATTAAAATCGGTTGGATTAAATCGTCACGCCGCTAAGTATGCCGGTGTAAACGAAAATAAAAGTATCATCTTATCAATGGCGATTTCTGGAATGTTAGCCGGATTAGGTGGAGCTTTATTTATTCTAGCGCCAAGCGTTAGAAACTTAGGTAATGCTTATGCGATGGAAAATGTGTTAGTCAGTGAAGGTTTTGACGGTATTCCTGTTGCTTTATTGGCTTCTTCTCATCCGATTGGCGTTATCTTTTCAACTATCTTTGTCGGCTATATTCAATATGCTGGTCTTTCCATGCAAAGTAGCGGTTTCGTTTTAGAGATCGTTAAGATTATCATCGCGATTATTCTTTACTTCTCTGCTTTCGCTTTAATCATGACGCAGAACTTTGGAAAGGTTAAAGATTTCTTCCATAAATTCAAACGGAAGAAACCTGGTGATGATGCAGGTGATATTGAAGCAGAAACTATAAAGGAGGATGAGGTATAATGTCATTTTTCATTTATCAAGCGTTATTCTTTGTTATTCCTTTATTAATCGTCGCTTTAGCTGGTATGTTTTCTGAAAAGAGTGGGACTGTTAATATCGCTCTTGAAGGTTTAATGGTTATGGGAGCTTTTTGCGGAACGTTCTTTATCTCAAAAATGCAAGATGCTGGAATGTTCGCAAATTCACCGCAACTATTATTAATCATTGCAATTTTATTAGCGGGAATCGGTGGAGCGATATTTTCTTCACTTCTAGGTTTCTTAGCAATTAACATGAGGGCTAATCAGGTCATCGGCGGCACGGCATTAAACCTATTAGCAGCCGCTTTAGCAGTATTCTTAGCTAGACAATGGCAAGAAAATAATACCGTCCAAATCAGTTATGACCCAAGTGTCTTTAGATTGAGATCTGACTTTTTAGCTGACGCATTCCCTAATTTTAATCAGATATTCTTTAAAGATGCTTATTTAACTCTTTATATTGGTATTATCATTTTGATAGTTTCTACAATCATTATCTATAAAACTAGATTTGGTTCAAGGCTATCAGCTTGTGGTGAACATCCAGAAGCCGCTCAATCAGTTGGTATCAATGTTTTTAAATACCGCTGGATAGGAGTTTTAATCTCAGGATTTTTAGGCGGTTTAGGCGGTTTAGTATACGCATTACCTATCTCTGTTAGTTTTGAAGGCAGTGTTGCCGGATATGGATTCTTAGCTTTAGCAGTATTGATTTTTGGACAATGGAAACCAATGCGAATATTAATGGCAGCGATTTTCTTTGGATCATTCCAAGCATTCTCAAATATTGCTTTTGGATATAGTTGGTATGTCACATTAGTTAACGCTTATCCAAATATTCCATTCCCAATAATTTTAAAAATATTACCTTATCTAGCAACTATGGTTGTTTTAGCGCTAGCGTCTAAAAAATCAAAAGCTCCGAAAGCTTCTGGTATTCCGTTTAATTTCAAAGCTGGATAAGATTAACAAAAATAAAAAAAGCAACTTAAACTTGTTAAAAGTAAGTTGCTTTTTCTTTTTATAAAATATTTATCCGGCAATAACGTTGTTAATCATCGTTGTGATTGTATCGATATCAGTTGGATTTAATGTTGTTAGCGGATAGAATGTTCTTTCCATTTCGCTATTGTAATATAAGCTGTTTGCTAGAGCCCAGTTTCTTTCAGTTTCGTCTTGAGAATCTAAATAACTTAAGATTAGATCAAAAGCTTCTACTGTCGTTACGGTATAACCGACTACTTGAGCGTTTAATACCGGATTAACAGGGTCTAAAATGAAATTGATAAACTGATGAGCAGCTTCTAAATTTCTCGCTGTATTAGGAATTACCATTGAATCTAAGAAAACCATTGTTGGATTAGGAATATAAATATTAAAATCAGCTTGAATTTCTTCGATTGATCTACCGTCATCCAATTGAATTAATAAACGGTCTAAATAATCTCCTGTATAAACAAAAGCCATATCTAAATTATCAGCCTCAACGTTTTTCTTTAAGTTATCGTCGCCCCATTCGATGAAATTAGCGTCTTCGATAACTGTTTCAACAGCATTTAAGTAAGTTTCGTTGTATTCATTAGGATTATTGCCTAAGTACATCATCGCCGCTGAATAAGCGAATTGCGGTACGTCATACATGCCTCTTGAAGCATTAGGAAAATATGTGTCAGCTTCAAAATAAACGTCCCATCCATGTTCATTTAAGGCTTCTTCTAAACCGTCTACTCTATTGTTATAGATGATTCCGAAAGTTCCCCAGAAATAAGGAATAGCATATTCATTATAGTCAACAGTTTCACCTGTTCTTTTAAAAGTTGTATCAGTCATGGACGCAAAAATATCATTAACGCCGTCCATATAAGTAACGTTATCTCTATTTGGCAGTAAAGAGTAATCAAGCTTAAGTAACATATCTTCGTCAACCATCTTTTCGACCATATAGTCAGATGGAATAACTAAATCATAAGCTGTTGTTTTGCTTTTGATTTTTGAATAAAAAAGTTCGTTTGAGTCAGCAATGTCGATTTCAACGTTGATGCCGTAGATTCTTTCAAATTCTTCTTCTACTTCATCATTGATGTATTCGCCCCAGTTTAAGATTCTTAAAGTCGGTTTGTTAGAACAAGCTGTTAAGATTAATGCCAAACTAAGAAGTAAAGTCGTTAAGATTAGTTTTTTCATTATTTTTCCCTTTCTTTTTTCTTTGCAAGAATTGATATCCTAATAACGCTATTAGCGTGAATAATGTTAAGAGGGTTGAAAATGCATATACTGATGGAGTTAAATTTCTTCTGCCAATAACAGCATATATCCAAATAGATAAATTATCAAAACCAGCACCGGTATTAAAATAACTGATCGCAAAATCATCAATGCTCATTGTTAAAGCTAATAACATCCCGCTGAAGATACCAGCTTTGATAGCCGGAATAACTACCTTGATTAATGCTCTATAAGGTTTTACCCCTAAATCAAGTGCCGCATCCATTAGGTTTGGATCGGTTTCTTTTAATTTTGGCATCACCGATAAAATAACATAAGGAATCGTAAAGAATAGATGTGCCATAACTAATGTGAATAGACCAAAGATATTAGGGAAAATCATCATCAACATCCTAAACATCAACATCAAGCTAAAGCCAGTGACGATATCGGCGTTTAAGATTGGCACGTTATTTAATAGCATCCAGATAACCCTTGATTTTTTACTTAAAGTATAAAGCCCTACGGCAAAGAAGGTTCCGAAGATTGTGGCCAAAACAGTAGCGATTGAGCTTACTAAGAAGGTGTTGCCAATAGCTTTCATCAGTTCTTCTTCATTAATGATATTTCCATACCATTCTAAAGTCACCCCATTGAAAACACTCATATTTCGACTATCGTTTAGCGATTGAATCGCGATGACTATAATTGAAAGATATAGACCAAAAACGATTAATACGACTAAGATTTTTTTAACTACAGCAAAGATTTTGTTCAACATGGAGAAATCTTTATAACCATAATCTTTTAATGATGCGTATTTATTTTCCATTATAGTAAAGTCTCTCCTTCCTTATCGAATTTCGTCAGCAAGAAGATTGAACCTAAAATAAAGATTAAAATTACTACGGCTAATAAAGATCCGTGATTATAATTGGTATTGATAAACTTGCTTTCGATGATATTACCGATAAATAGGATTTGACCTTTAGATAAAATCTTCGGGATCGCAAATCCGGCTAAAGTCGGTAAAAACACCATAATCGATCCTGTAACTACAC
>JAVEVN010000050.1:0-6391 GCA_034005025.1 Candidatus Izemoplasmatales bacterium
TATAATTCTCCAGCCGAAATCTTCTAAATCATTATAAGTTACTAAATAGTCCGTATCAAAAACTTTTTGATTAACCACAACATCGGCTTCATAATTGTTTAATAGATTATTTAAACCACTATCTTCAAAGCCTAAATCTTTATCGAGTGCTAAGGCTGCGCTTTGATCAACAGCGAAATAATCACTGTAAATTTCTTCGCTGAAAAAAGCTAAACTCGCTCCATGAATATAATCAGTAAAAACTAATACTTCAGCTGTTTCGTTATTGATATCTCTATCGATGCTATCGATAACTAAACCTAAAGAATCCAATGAGATATCAATACCTAAATAACCAATTGTTTCAGTTCCTACAGTTATTCTTTTTACATATGTGAAAGTGTAATACTCTTCTGCACTCCAATATGGAGCCACAAAAATCTCTTCATCAGTTCCTAGATCAATGAACCAAGGTCTTTCATGAATGAACCACTCTTGATCATCCATAAAAACTTCGCCGGTGTTAGAAATAGCACAGCCGTCAGTTGAACCTAAACAACTTTCTTCAGTAGCTAAGAATATTAGATTGTAAGTGTCATTGACTTGATGAGTAACGACATTATTAATTATCAATTGAAAATCATAATAGATATGATAATTCTCATCAGTTTCTAAAATATTAGGATCATTGCCTTCATTTATATAATTCAAATAATCAATCACCGCTTGATTTTCTGCTAAAAGATTTGCATCACTCTTTATATCGCCTAAAAAACCATTAATAGAGTTTACTATTGCTTTTGTTTGATTGTTGACGATATCATTTCGATTGCTATTAATACTTATAAAAGTATAGAACAAGAAAATTGTGGAAATTATGATTAGAAATAAGACATCAATAAAAATCGTCAATGAGACAATCCTTTTTGATAAACTAGTCTTTTTTTGTTCTTTATTCTTCACTTCTATCAACTCCAAGTTCTAAAATAATCAAATAATCCAAATGGTTTATCGCCAGAAACAGTTGTCCTAGATATTTTTATATCAAATCTTCTAGTTCGATTATTTTCTGAAAAATCAATATAGTAATATTTACCATTTAAATTAATATTACTAGTATATGTCAAATCATCTAAATCATCCAAAGTATATCCGTCTATCATTATCTCATAAGTATACATTTCATTTAAATACTCATCGATTGGCAGAATAACTTCAAAGATATAAAAACCAGATCGATTTCGACCAAATCGATAATTATAATTTGTAGAATCAGTATAAATATAATGAGACATCGAGTTATAAAGTCCGCTTACTTTTGAGAAAGTGCGGTAATAAAGAGGATTATTCTCTGAATAAGCAGGATTAACTCCTGACATATCATTGCTATCAATATAAAGGTTATAAACATTTATTTGAATAACTTCAGTAAAATCTTCAGTACTCTTTGCCAAAACACAAACTTCTTGATCGTCACAATAGTAAATATCAAATATCAAAGTAACGTTATATAAAATATCATTAACACTAATATAGTAATAAACTTCAGAATTACCGTCTTCAGATTTTACGCGGTATTTTATAGCAATATTTTCATTACCGACTATTTCAGTATAATCGGCAGCTAAAACTGATTTTTCTAAATCTGTAGATGAATCAGAAACTTCAGCCGTCCAATCAGAAGTTGTAGTATCCCATCTAGAAATTGTCGCGCCTAAAGGTAAGTAATCTAATATATAAGGATAATATGATTCTAAAGGAATGTTGTTAACCTTACCATTTATTTTAAAGTACTGATAATAATTATCGTCAGCGCCATCATAATCAATTCCGAAGAAATATATTGAAGGATCATAAATCTGTGTAATATCTCCACCGAAGGAATCAACAATATCAATAGTTGGATATGTTGATTCACTAGCTATCGGAGTAAATTTAATATCGCTTATATATGCGCTAGTTCCTTCAAATTTTGTAATCTCTAAACTAGCAAAAACAATATTTCCAATAGTAGTTCCTCGATTATAAGTAATTATGAATGTATAAGTTCCTGGCAATGTTTCCGCACTCATATCAATTATGAGGTAATTATTAGCTGAATAAGTTAACCCAACAATATTTGTAATAGGCACATCAGGATCAAGCGGAACTTCTTTCGGTTCAATACCTGAAACCGAAATTTCTAAGTAAGCTGGATCGCTTGTATTAACACTGTATTCAACTGGACCTGACATATCGATAGAAGTATCAAATCCTAAATCGATTTCAAATCTCGTTGATAAAGCTTCTCTAGTAGTTGTGATATTTTCTAAAGGTACGTCATTTCCGTCTTTATAAGCCGCGGTTAAAGAAACCGCCCTTTCAACGATTGTGTGTGTATAGGTTTCTTCTGTTACTCCGTCTTCAGCAGTAATATCATATTCGATAATATATGTTACATATCCGCCAGAATAAGTTGTGTCCATTAATTGAGCTCTTGTAACTTCAGCGAATGGAGAAATCATAAAACTATCAGAATACATAAAACTAATATCATAGGTTGTTGTTGATAAGAAAACCTCATATAATGGATTACTTATCTCCATAGTATTGGTTGTATAATTATTAGTTGTAGTATCAATATCAGGGATTTTACCCATATTAATATAAGAAGTTATTGAGGTGCCATTAAAAGTTATTTGATCATTCATAGAATAATAATCAAAATCGATAACCGCTACTTGATTAGAAGGAGCTTTATCAAATAAAACTTCATATTCAGTTGATGCAGAGAAATAACTATATTTAATTATATAATCGCCAGTTTTAAGCAACGCATCATCAAAAACAAAGACTATCTGATATAAACCGCCTGCAGTCACTGGAGTTGAACTTATTGAATAATAACTTGCATCTACTTCTACTTCATTCGTTCCATCTAAATAATAAAGTTTAAAAAATTCTTTAAAATCATATCCCTCATTAAGGAATGATTTCTGATCATTAAAGTTAAGAGTCAAACTTCCATTATAATTGACATTGCCTCTACCAGTGATATCAATTGATAATGGTTGTGGATCGATATATTCAGTAGTGGTCGAAAGATTTATCGACGCTCCACCATTAAAACTTACCGATTGAATACCGGAAGTTCCTGTTGTTTCATTCATATTAGGTGTAAAGGTAATTTTAATTTGATAATTATTATAATACATGTTTTTCGCAAAAATTGAATTGTTGACAAAAGCTTCCGAATAAATCGAAAAATATCCTAATGAGAGAGTAGTATCACTTGAAATATTATAAGCAGGTAAATCAACTTCCAAGAGCGGTGGATATAAGGTTGAAATTTCATCATATCTCTCTGGATACAAATAATCGCTGATAACATCTAAGTTATGCATACCTAGATAATCAAAAGTATCTACATCATAGATAATCCATTCGCTGCCTGTGAAAGTTGTATTAGGCGATGAAACCGTTGGTTTTCTTACTAAAGTATGATCAGCAGTATCTTGCCCTGTAATACCGTCAACATCCCAACCTGTTCCTGGATCAACTCCGATTACGCCAAAAACATCGATAGCTACACCATTTTTTAATAGTGCTACAGCATCATTGCCATTGTGTTGAACTGATCCTGTGATTAAATCACTTAAAGCTAAAATTTCTTGATCCGCAGAAGTATTAGAAACAACATAAGTATGTCCAGAAAGCAAAGTTCCGCTTAAAGAAATCGTATTCCCCGCCGAAGTGCTGCCATTATAATAAATTTCAATACTATAGGCAGACAAATCAACATCACTTTTAGTTCCATTGTATATTTCAATTGATTTATTAAATGATGAACCTTCAATATATTCACTAATTATCAGTTCATCGGTAGGATAATAATCTTCCGGTCTAACAGCAATTAAAGCATTAGCTGATGTTAAAGCATCAAAAATATTAAAGCTAGCTGTTTCTTGTAAAGGATCAAAAGCTTCCATACTTATTGTATAAGTTATTTCTTTTGTTGCGTAGTTAATTTCAGGTGACGAAAGAACGGTATTGCTACCACCGTTATTTTCATGAAGTGTAATATTTTGTAATTCAGAATCCGTTAATTCAGCTTTATCATTATATCTAGTCTGATATAATGCTTCATATTTATCAATAATCGTTTCAGAAAGATTAATTGTTTGACTTGGAGCTAAATTACCATAGTCTAGATTATTAATCATTAAATCTAAATCTTCGTTTATTAGTTCAATAGCTGAAGGATTAATATTTCTCGGTAAAACTTCCCCAAATTCTTGACCAGCAGTTGTTGAAAGAACATACATACCGTTTTCTCTAATATTGGTTCCTAAACCTTCATCTTCTACTTTTCTAAATCTATCAGCTAGTAAATCATATTCAGCATAGTAAATATACTCAGTTAAATTTGTTTCTGTCCGCATAGGGAAATACGGGCCGTAGATATATTCTCTCTCTTCATTCTCTAATAAGGGATCGGTCCAATCTTCTGTTAAATTAATATCGTTTGGATCTTCAGTAATCCATGGTACTTCTATTCTTGAAATGTAATCTGCACTTAAATAATCTCCAATCCTATAGTAAGTATAACTCGAATCGGTGTTTCCGCTTGCTAATAAATTTTCTTCTGTCATAACAATCCCTACTTGTTCAGCTAGAATTGTGTCGTAAGTATAAATATATGGATTTCTACTTTCTCTATTAGTAACCTTATATACCTCAAAATAAATACCTGTGAAAACGACTTGAGTGGTGTCGTTTATTTTTGCAGAATAATAAATCGCATCATTAAATCTAAAATATCTTAAAGAACTGGAAAAATTGTCAACTTGGTCTAAACGGCCAATCAAATCAATCTGGTCATTAGCGTTAACGATAAAGTTGAATGCGCCAGTAGCGCTTGTCATACTTCCATTTGTTCCTCTTTGCAAACGACCAAAAATTCCACCAAAACCTCTCTTTGCTCCAGGAGATTCCGGTGTCATATGAGTTGGATAGATAAAATCATTACCATCAAGCATATAGAATAAAGATATTTCATCAGAATTCAAGGCAAACATATCAATATTGCCATAATCAGCGTCATCAATAGATTTGATTTCGCCATAATTAATCGCCGTAGTAATATTTACTGTTGTAACCGGTGAAGTTGAACCACCTAAAACGTAGGTTGCTCCGGCTATACCGCCTGCAACATCAGTAGCGCTAATAACACCATGATTAAGCATTCTTTGCATAACGCTTAAGCCGTAACCAATAACACCACCAGCACTTGAATATATCGGCGGTCTTTCATCATTGCCTTCAACAGTTTGAACGGTATAGTACTCGCCATCTTCATAATTCGTAGTTGAACCAAACCTTAAATAAAAACCTTTTGTTACTAAAGGATCAGAAATTGTATAAGATGCAATCGTGCTTGAAATAGCTGATATATCACCAAAATTCAATCCATTAGATAAAATTGAATTTTGAATTGTATTTTCTAATCCCATCGTTGATGTAATGCCACCAGCATCAGCTTCACGCCAAAGCGCTACACCTAAAATTCCGCCTGATCTTACATATTTTTCAGCCGCAACGATAACGTCTCCATTATTAGCTGTGTCATATATTCTTGAGTTACCACTAATTGCAATTGCTGCAATGCCACCGGCGACAATACCAGAATCATATCCATAAATTAAACCAGCATAGTACTCGTCTTCATCATTATTTGGATAAAAGTAAGAATTTTGTGTCGAGTTATAAGCGCTAATATTTCCAAGATTACTAGCGTTTTGAATCGATCCGGAATTTAATGTTGTGATACCGCCGATAAAAGTATTTGAAGTTCCGTTGATTCCATAAAGATCATCGAATTCTACACCAAATGAAGTTGATATATCTCCGGAATTAACTGAATTAATAATACCTTCATTAGCGATTGGTTGGGTAGGAGATTGAAAAATTTCATGCAAGTCTCCCGCTTTATTAAAATTAACGAAACCAGAAATATAAATATTGCCAGATCCGCTCATTTCCGCAAAAACAATATTTCCGTCATTTAATGAATTCTTAATATATCTATCGACTGACAAGTATTTACTTAATCCGGAAATATACATTTCATATGTGCTTAAATTAACATTAACTACATTGATATCCCCATAATTATGAACATTTAAATAATCAACATTTGGATTTAATGTTATACCGGAAATATTTAATGTTTGATTCATCGTTATAGTAGTATTTCCACTATTATTGAGATAATTTATGTCCCCATTATTTGAAGAAAATCTAATTAAGGTATTACGATTTCCAACAGATGTATAAAATGGCGAAACATTTGTATAAATATTTGAATCATATGTAAGATTCCCATAATTATATAGACGTGATAATGTAATATCAATAGCTGTATCACTCACAT
>JAVEVN010000051.1:0-1612 GCA_034005025.1 Candidatus Izemoplasmatales bacterium
TAGCGCTAGCTTGAGCTAAACCTCTAGTTATTCCCGCTCCGTCTCCGCCAAAATATAAACCTTTTATTTTAGATTCAAAATTATTGTCAACTTCTGGACGAGCTGAATAGAACTTAGCTTCTACTCCGTAAAGTAAAGTATGTTCAGAAGCTACTCCTGGAGTTATATGATCTAAGGCTTCAATCATTTCAATAATTGATTTCATCGTTTTATATGGAAGAACTAATCCTAAATCTCCCGGTACAGCTTCTTTTAATGTTGGAATGACAAAACCTTCACTAATTCTTTTATGTGTTGACCTACGCCCTTTTTGCAAGTCTCCAAAGCGTTGTAAGATGATTGAGCCGTTACTTAACATATTAGCTAATTTAGAAACGCCATGGGCAAACTCATTTGGTTGATTAAATGGCTCTGTAAATTTATGAGAAACCAAGAGTGCAAAATTGGTATTTCTAGAACCTAATTTATCATCACTGTAAGAATGTCCGTTAGCTAACATAGTACCGCTATGATTTTCTATAACAACGTGACCGCTAGGATTAGAACAAAAAGTTCTTACAGTTGATCCTACTTGAGTGCGGTAAATAAATTTTCCTTCATATAAATTCTCATTTATTTCTTCCATAATTTCATTATTTGTTTCAACTCTAACGCCAATATCAACATAATTTGTTTTCATAGCTATTTTATGTTCATTAGCTAAATTACTTAGCCAAAAAGATCCATCTCTTCCTGGAACAATAACTACTTCCTTTGCTTCAATTATGTCGTTATTAAGCATAACAACGCCTTTAATAACGTCGTTTTCAACGACAATATTTTTTACTTCAGTTTTAAAAGCCATATCTATTCTATTTTTTAAATCTTCATAGATATTTTTTAACACTTGAAGATTAATTTCAGTGCCTAAATGTCTAACTTCAGCTCTTAAAAGTTTTAACCCTACAGCTAAACCTTTTTTTTCTATCTCTTTAACTTTATCTGTGTTTGGATTTGTCAATTCTTTAGGAGCACCAAATTTTAAATTTATTTCGTCAGCTCTTTTTATTAATTCAAGAATCAAATCCGGATCAAGATATTCATCCATCCATCCACCAAACTCATTAGTGATATTAAACTTTCCATCTGAATAAGCGCCAGCTCCACCAAACCCATTAGTGATAGAACAATATGGATTACACGCAACAAAACCGTTCTTTTGAACGGGGCATTTACTAATTAATTTATCCATAATAGGGCATTTTCTTGTATAAATATCATGCCCTTTATCAAGCAATAATATTTTTAATTTATTATTTTTTTCTGCTAATTCATAAGCACACATAATCCCAGCAGGACCAGCACCTACAATGATAACATCATAACTGTTTTTCATAAAAAAGTCTCCCTTTAAGGCACATACAAATTTTAACATTTATATATGTTAAAATCAATAGAATAAAAAAATAAGTATTAATTAAACAAACTATAAAAAAAGTGATATTTTTTTGAAAATATCACTTAAATGTTTATTTAATTTTTACTCTGTTCTAACTGGCAAAATCAATTGAATTAAACCAGGATCATCGACGCCTTCTATAATAAAAGGTCTAATTTCTCCAGTAAATTTAAC
>JAVEVN010000051.1:1712-6381 GCA_034005025.1 Candidatus Izemoplasmatales bacterium
GTAGCTATGGCTATTAATTTATCTTCTTCAACTTTAATATTAACACCAGTTAAAATTGGTCTATTTTCAATTGAAGAAGCAGCAAATGTTGTTTGTCTAATAACCGCTCTCATAATTTTAGATTCTAATTTTATTGGTAGGTCATTTAAATGGAAAGATATTTCTGGATAATCTTCAACATTTAATAAATTCAAAGATAAATCAGTATTATGAGAATGAATTTTTAATACATTATTATCAACTACAGAAAATTCAACAATACCTTTGTCTAATTTTCGAATAAAATCTACGAATACGCGGCCAGGGATTAATATTTCTCCAGTTGAATCTACATTTAAACTCTCATCTTTTATTGAAAGTTTAATTGATATATCAGAATTACTAGTTAAAAGAACCAGTTCGTTTTCTAATACCTCTAATTTAATACCTTGTAAATAAGGAGCTGGAGTTTTTGTTGATAAGGCTTTTTGAGAAATTAATAAATTGTTTAATAAAACATCGGTTTGAATTGAAAAATTCATGTGAACCTCCTATATATAAATTATTTCTTTCTTTTAAACTTATTGTTATTAAGGATGTTAATAAGTGGAAAAAAACACCTTTACACTATGAATATTATACCATATTTAGCAAATTAAGTATACAAGATATAGTGTTTAAAACTTATTTTTTTCCACATTTAAGCAATAGTTTTTCCACATCATTTTTTACTGATTTATCTAATTGGATATAGTTAGAAATTTGTTCAATACTATATATTACTGTCGAGTGATCTCGACCGTTAAAAATTTGACCGATTCTTTTAAAAGTTAAATCATAAAGATCTTTTAATATATACATTGATACTTGTCTTGCAAAGACATATTTCTTTTGTCTTTTTTTAGATAAAAGGTCAGATGTATTAATATTATAGTAATTACTTACTATATCTAAAATATTGTTATAATTATTTCTATCAATTTCTTTACTTCCAGCATTTTTTGAATTAATTAAGTTTTTTAAAGCATCTTTAGTATTTTCAATAGTAAATTTATAATTAAAAGCTGTACAATAAAATAATACTCTTTTTAATGCTCCTTCTAATTCTCTGATATTATTATCAAATATACTAGCAATATATTCTAATATTTCATCAGAAATCAATTCAGGGTCAGAGGTTTCAATACTTAATTTTTTCTTTAAAATAAGGATTCGGTGATCTAAATTAGGTTTATCAATATCGACTGAAAGGCCCCATTCAAAACGTGAAGTTAAACGTGACATGATATCAAACAATTCAGAAGCTGGTCGATCTGAAGTTATAACTATTTGCCTATTATTATCTTTTAATTTTTCAAAAATTTTGAAGAATTCTAATTGTGTTTTAGTTTTTCCAGATAAAAATTGGATATCGTCTACTAATAACATGTCGACATTTTCGTATTTTTGAGAGAATTCATCAAAAGTTTTATTTTGGGCAGCGCTAGCGTAATCTTCAATAAATTGGTCAGTTTTAACATATAGAACTTTTTGATTTATGTTATTTTCTAATGCATAATTACCAATACATTCCATTAAATGGGTTTTTCCTAATCCGACATCTCCAAAGATGTATAAAGGATTAGCAAAAGTAACTGGTTGATCGGCTACTTTAATGGCTGAAGTATAAGCTAATCTATTTGACGGTCCTACAACAAAGTTATCAAAAGTATAAGTGTTGTTTAAACCGGTTTTATATTTGTTTTCTAAATTTTCTTCTGGGGTATTTATTTCATAAGGTTGTTCTTTTTTTATTTCTAAGGTAGCTTGTTCTTTTGTTATAATTTTGAATAAATATTTTTCATCGACATAATTATTTAATAAATAGTTCAATCTATTTATATAAAAATTTTCGATTTTATTTTTAATATATGAGTTTGGAGCTATTAAATAAACAAAGTTATTGTTAACCCTAAAAATGTTGTTGATTGAAGCGAAGTGCTCGTTATATATATCATTTTCAAAGTCGATTTGTAAGGTTGATTTTATTTTTTTCCAGATTTCTTCAAAATCATACATATAGTCCACCTCATTTCTTACATACAAATATAACATATAATATAAACCATGATGCAACTATTTTTCAACAAAAAATGTGGAAAACTTTTTTATTAGGAGTAATTAAACATAAGGAATGTGGAAAACTTATGCTTAAATTTAGCGGTAAAATGATATTTTTCACAAATTCACAGTGGAAAAGGTAATTTTCAACGTGGAAAAAAATCTTCCAATAATCTAGGAATAAAATATGTTGACATCAAATATAAAATTAAGTATAATGATATAGCATGGTTTTCGAAATTAAACGAGGGGGTGTTGATTATGAGTAGAACATATCAACCAAGTAAGATCAAAAGAGCAAGAACTCATGGCTTCAGAGCTAGAATGGAATCTGCTAACGGTCGTAAAGTATTATCAAGAAGAAGAGCAAAAGGACGCAAATCTTTAACAGTATCAGACCGATAAAAAATTAATATAAATACACCAAATATATATATTTATACCTGAAATCACCTGAACAATATATAAAATGGTGATTTTTTAATTTTTTTAGGAGGTAAATTTGAAAAAGAGATATCGAATCAAAAAAAATGATGAAATCCAACAATTGATGAGTAAAAAAAATATTGTTGGAGATAGTTATTTTGTTTTGTACCATCAGAAAAACCATGATTTTAATAATTTTAGATTTGCCCTTAGCGTTCCTAAAAAATATGGGAAAGCTCATGAAAGAAATTTGATGAAGCGACGTTTAAGAGAAATTATCAAAGTTAATTCATTTTTAAATGATGTTGATTTTTTCTTAATTGCTAAGTTAAAATCGAAAGATTTAAATTTTAATGAGATAAAAGAAAAAATCGAAGTTTTATTTAAAAAAGCTAGGATTTTAAAAGAGAGGGAAATATGAAAACTAGGAATAAAATTATAGCAGTTGTTCTAATGGCGCTTTTAATGTTAGGAGTTGCTTCTTGTACAACTAATTCTAAAGGTGTGACGTATCAAAATTATGAAGCGATTATTTCGGTTGAACAAACTGAGGAAGAAGGAGCTACAGTAACTTCAGCGTCTTCTTATGACAGTGTCATTGATTTATTTGGTTTAGAACAAATTACTTCTAACACATATAATTTGGCAACTGGCTACGGAGTCATAGTTTGGGAAAATGAAGATGGCGAAACAGTCACAATGACTTTTGTAGATTATGAAGTGTTTTCAAAACAATCTGAAGGACTTTATCCAGATATCTATCAAACACCACTTGGTGAAAAAGAAGGAGTTTGGGAAACAATTGTTCTTTATATCGGATGGTTTACTTTTTACGCGGGTAGTTTATTTGGTTTGTTAAGTGCCAATTATTATTGGTTAGGACTTTTAATCATGACTTTGGTTATTAGAACTTTAGGTTGGCCGATTTATGCTAAAACTAATGACATGTCATTAAAGATGCAAATAGCACAGCCTGAATTAAATAAAATCCAAGAGAAATATCGCAACAAACAAGATCAAGCTTCTCAACAAAGAATGCAAATGGAAACAATGGAAGTTTATAAGAGATATAAAATTAATCTTTTTGGTTGTTTAATGCCATTACTTCAAATGCCAATCTTTATCGCAATGTATCAAGTTGTGCAAAGATTCCCGTTATCAGAAAATATATTTTCTGGCGTAAACACAAACTTTTTATGGACTGACTTAGGTAACACTATATGGTATATTAATTTACCTTTAGCTTTAATAGTTGTTGGATTAATGATTTTAAGCCAATGGTTAACTACTAAAAGAACTCAATCAATGCAAAAACATAATACTTATCAAAATGCAAAAGCTCAACAATCTCAAAAAACAATGAAGATAGTTATGTATGTTATGGTATTGATGATGGGTTGGATCGCTTTAAGAAGTGCCGGAATCGCATTCTATTGGATTATTGGTACAGCTTATCAATTGTTCCAAAGTTATATTAGCCACAGAAATGTAGACAAACGTAAAGATCAATTACAATCAAGAATATAAGGGGAGATTTTTGATGAAAAAAATACAATTTGAAGCAAAAGCGCTTAACGATCAAACTTTAACTTATGCAGCTCAAGAATTAAGAGTAAATAAAGATTTTATTGAACTTAATATTATTGAAGAAAAGAAATCTTTACTAGGATTAAATAAATCTTATATAGTTGAAGCGGTCGTTGATTTTAATGTAATAAATGACGGAATAGAATATTTAAAGAAATTGCTTGAAAATATGGGAATAGAAGCTGTAATCGAAGGAAAACAAACTGACGAGAGACATATAATGTTTTCGATTGAAGCAAAAGAAAATCCGATTTTAATCGGAAAGAATGGGAAAACTTTAGACGCTATTCAAAATTTAATTAAGAATTATATCAATCTTTATACTGACGAATATTATGTTGTGTTAATTGATATTGGCGGTTATAAAGAACAAAGAAAAAAACAGTTGGAAATATTAGCTACTAAAACAGCTATGGAAGTTGTTAAAACTAAGGTTCCGACTAAACTTGGTAAAATGAATGCATATGAAAGAAGGGTAATTCATACAAAACTATCAGATTGGAGAGATGTTTCAACTGTATCTGAGGGCGAGGAACCTAATCGGTATGTAGTTATAACACCAAATAAGAAATAATGA
>JAVEVN010000052.1:0-6322 GCA_034005025.1 Candidatus Izemoplasmatales bacterium
ATAATTATGAAGAAAATTCACAGCGCCTATAACATTATATTAAGTTTTATTGTTTAAAAAATCAATTCAAAAGAGAAAGGATAAGTATACTCAAAACAATAAAACTATCTATTTTGAGTATACAAGTAAATTATGAAAATAGCAGTATTAACTTCTGGTGGAGATGCACCAGGTATGAACGCTTGTGTAAGGGCGGTAGTTAGAACAACGATAAACTACGGATTTGAAGCTTATGGCGTATTTGACGGTTATAAAGGCTTATACGAAGGTAAAATAAAGAGATTAGAGCGCAATGATGTCGGACAAATATTAAATCGAGGCGGAACTATTCTAGGTTCTTCAAGATTAGAATCCTTTAAGGAAAAATCTATTAGACAAGTCGCAGTAGATAATCTTTTGGCTTTGGGTATAAATAATTTAGTATGCATTGGTGGCGATGGGACTTTTAAAGGAGCTTTAGCTTTGAATGAAATGGGAATTAATTGTATAGCTATTCCTGGAACGATTGATAATGACATTGCCTCAACTGAATTTACTATTGGATTTTTTACAGCTTTGGATACAGCGATAGATGCAATTGACAAACTAAGAGATACTTCATTTTCTCATCAAAGATGTACTGTAGTAGAAGTAATGGGGAGAAATTGTGGCGATTTATCAATTTTTGCTGGTATAGCTACTGGGGCTGAGATTGTTATTACTAAAGATACAGGTTATAACGAAGAAGATATATTGAAACAAGTAAAAAAAGCTCAAAGTTTGGGAAAAAGACATTTGATAGTAGTTGTAGCTGAAAATATTACTGATGTAACCAAATTAGCCAGAAAGATTCAAGAAAATTCTTCTTATGAGGCAAGAGCTACAGTTTTAGGATATATCCAAAGAGGCGGCACTCCTAGTGCTTTTGACCGAATATTGGCAAGTAAAATGGGTGTAGCTGCGGTTGATTTATTAAAGGAAAACAAAGGCGGATATGCAATCTATACTAAAAGTTTAGACATCGGTCACATTGAGTTAGAAAATGCTCTTACCACAGAGGTAAGGCCAAGCAGTCTTTACGAATATCTCGGAAAATTAAATTAATATAAAAAAAGAATTAGTTTACGTCAACTAATTCTTTTTGTTTTATTATCCTCTAAAAGATAGAAATATTTTTTATTTGGTAAATATATCACTAATAAAAAGCCGTTGTTATATTCTGTAACTAATGAATATTTATATAAATCGTCAATTTTGAATTCTTTATTGACTTCAAAGAAACTTCTTATAACGTCTTGTTTATTTGGATAATTTTTCCAGTATATTTTAGGCTTTATATTGTGATATCTTAAATAATCCAACTTAAGTAAATCTTGTAATTCTTGATTCCAAATATTTTTTTCGATTAAAAAAGAAATTAATCTTGTAAAAATATCATACAATTGATAGTTTCGGTAACTTATTTTCATCTTCTCATAATAAAGGCCTAACTCATAGAAGAAATCGAAAGGGTTGTAACCACAAGAGATTATTAATTTAACGGATTCGTTCATAAAGCCTTTGTTCCAATATATCTCTAAAAAAGTTTCTGTTAAGTGGATAATTTCATTATCTTTTTTTGATAAGTACTTATTAGATATTATTTCATAAGGGGGATCTTCGGAATAAACATACTCATGTTTTTCAGATTCTCTTTTTATTTTTGTGCCATTTAACATTTTCAAAAAACCAAGTTGTAGTTCTTGTCCGAATAAACTAAATATCGTATTAAAAGTATTTTTAAAACTTGATAAGTCTTCATAAGGTAATCCGGCAATTAAATCTAAATGTAAGATTACATTTGTGGTTTGTAACTTCTTAATGTTTTCAATCAACTTTAATGTATTTTGATGGCGATTGATTTCCAGATTAACTTGGTCATTTGTCGATTGAACGCCTAATTCAAATCGAATATAATTTTCTTTTAAGTTATCTTTTAAATAATCGATGATTTCTGAGCTTAAAACATCGCCATTGATTTCAAACTGAAATATCGTATTTGGATAATCTTTTTCAATTAATCTTTTAAAAAAACTTAAAGCCATTTTTTTATTAGCGTTGAATGATCGATCTAAAAACTTTATTGTTTTAGCCTTTTTTTCAACTAAATGATCTATAGTCTTAAAAGTATTATCGATATCAAAATATCTTAAACCTTTTTCCAATGACGCCAAACAGTAAGAACATTTGTACGGACAACCCCTCGATAGTTCTACATATTGAACTTTCTTTGGAATGTCTTGATAATCCTCTTTAAAATAATATGGGCTTAATAAATCATTTAAGTTAGAGATGTTTTCTAAATCATTTCTTATTATTTTTCCGTTGCTAATATAAGCTAAATTTTTAATATCCTTAAATGATGCTTTTGATTCAATTGAGTTTATTAATTGATTAAAAGTTATTTCGCCTTCATTTATTATTATAAAATCAGCTAGACCGCTAAGCAAGTAGTCGTCATATTCGTAACTTGTTTCTGGCCCTCCCAAAACAATTTTGATGTTTTCGTTACTAATTTTAATCTCTTTTATTATCTTTTTGATCAATTTAATATTCCAAATGTAACAACTAAAGCCGATTACATCAGCTTTAGAATTGATAATTTTCTCTAATATAAAATCGATATCATCTTTAATTGTAAACTCCATTAAATCAACAGGAAAAGAACAATTAGCTTTTAAATATCTAATTGCCATATTTGGATGAATAAATTTAGAATTGATACCAACTAAAACTACTTTCATATTAACCTCATATCTATTTTAACAATTTATTCATTAAATAACCAGTTGATTTGAATATATGATATACTAATAACGGTGATAAAATGGATAAATTTATTTTGAAATCTGACTATAAGCCAACCGGTGATCAACCTAAAGCAATAGCTGAATTGATTACCAATTTAAATAATGGCGTTAAAGAACAAGTTTTGTTAGGTGCGACCGGAACAGGTAAAACTTACACCGTAGCCAATGTGATTCAAGAGGTTAATCGACCCACTTTAGTTTTAGCCCACAACAAGACTCTTGCCGGTCAACTTTACTCAGAACTTAAAACATTATTTCCTGAAAATAGAGTAGAGTATTTTATTTCTTATTATGATTATTATCAACCTGAAGCTTATGTTCCAGGCGCTGATATCTATATTGAAAAAGACGCGTCTATCAATGATGAAATTGACGAATTAAGGCATGCGGCTACCTCTTCCTTATTAGAAAGAAGAGATGTTATAATTGTGGCCAGCGTTTCTTGCATCTATGGTATCGGTGATCCGGAAGTTTATAAAGCGGGGATGGTAACTTTAAGAAAATCAGAATCGATATCCAGAGAAAAACTTTTAAACCGCTTAGTGGATATCTTATATATTAGAAATGACGTTGATTTTGTAAGAGGAAGTTTTAGGGTTAGAGGCGATGTAGTGGAAATATTGCCGCCATACCAAAAAACTAAAGGGATTCGGGTTGAATTTGACTTTGATGAAATTAAAAGGATTAGAGAATTTAATATTGTAAGCGGGGAAATATATAAAGATTATGAAGTCCTATCATTATTTCCTGCATCTCACTTCTTAACAGATAGAGACAAAATGGAAGAGGCTTTAATAAGAATTAAAGAAGAATTAATAGAAAGAGTTAAATACTTTAAAGATAATAATAAGTTACTTGAAGCTGAAAGAATCGAACAAAGAACCATGTATGATCTTGAGATGATGAGAGAAATGGGGACTGTCGCCGGAGTAGAAAACTATTCACGGCATTTAGCTTTAAGAGAGGAAGGAGAAACTCCTTCAACTTTAATTGATTTCTTCCCTGATGACTTCTTATTAATTGTCGATGAGTCTCATGTTACATTACCTCAAGTCAGAGGAATGTTTAATGGCGATAGATCTCGTAAGCAAACATTGGTTGATTACGGGTTTAGACTTCCAAGCGCCTTAGATAATAGACCTTTGAACTATGATGAATTTAATCAAAAAATCAATCAAGTGATCTACGTTTCTGCGACGCCGGGAGATTATGAACTTCAAAAGTCTAACCATGTAATCCAACAGATTATTAGACCTACAGGTTTAATTGATCCTATTGTTGAAGTAAGAGATTCGATGAATCAAATAGATGACTTATTAATAGAGATAAATAAAACAATCGATCAAAAGGAAAGAGTTTTAATTACAACCTTAACTATTAAGATGAGTGAAGATTTAACTAATCACTTAAAAACCTTGGGATATAAAGTTGGTTATTTGCATTCAAAAGTTAAATCTTTAGAAAGAATGGAAATAATTAGAAAACTAAGATTAGGTGATTTTGATATTCTAGTAGGAATTAATCTTCTAAGAGAAGGACTCGATTTACCTGAAGTTTCTCTTATAGCTATTTTAGACGCTGATAAAGAAGGATTCTTAAGAAGCGATAAATCATTGATCCAAACTATTGGTAGAGCGGCAAGAAATGTTAACGGTCATGTTATCATGTATGCTACCAATATTACTCAATCAATGAAGCGAGCAATTGAAGAGACCAACAGAAGAAGACAGATTCAAGAAGAGTATAATATAAAGAATAATATAACCCCAACAACAATATTTAAAAATATTCAAGAATCAATCTCTGTAAAAACAGATGCAGAAGAAGAAACATTTGATTTTGATAAGTTGAGTAAAAAAGAAATTCAGAAGAATGTTGAAATTCTTGAGAAACAAATGCTAGTTTACGCCAAGGAATTAGATTTTGAACAAGCCGCTAAGATAAGAGATTTAATCTTCGAATTAAAGAAAAATTTATAAAAATTAATATAAAAATTAAGAAAATCAATTTGAAATTACAAAAAAATTGATTTTTTTAATATATTTTTTAAAATAATTGTTGACAAGCAAAAAATATTTGATATAATTAAGGTGTAAGTTGAAAAAGTTAAGAAAAATTGCTTGAAAAGTAAAGAAGATTAAAGAAAGAATTAAACCTAAAAGATATGAGGTGGTTTAAATGAAACAAAAAAATGATATAATGATTAGAGTCTACACAGAAGGAAATTGTCCAGAAGAATATTGGCAAAGAAAATACATTGATAAGATTAACGGTTGTAATCAAAATAATAATGGAGGTAATTTTTATGAAAAATTATAAAACATGTTCAACTAAAAGTATGAATCAAGATTGCTTATTGCGTTTTGATTTATCCACAGATGGATATTGGGAGAAAGTTTATGCAGAAAAAGACTATCACAATAGATAAATACAAATTTATAACTTTAACAATATCAATCTTATTAACAATCTTAATTTTTTCAATGTCCCTCTTGTCAGGATCTGATTCAGGGGAAATTAGTTCTTCATTAGCTGTTGATGCAAAAAGTATATTAGACGGAATATTTAACTCTAATATAAATATTGATACTTTACATATTGTTATTAGAAAAGGCGCTCATGTATTTGAATATTTTATTTTAGGTATTTCTTACTTTTATACAGCTAGAGCATGGGGTTTCTCAATATTAAAAGTATTGTTTATTGGTTTATTAACCGCAGTTATCGACGAATTGCTACAAGGCATCCCTGCTGACAGAGCTACAAGCGTTATTGATATGTTTGTCTTTGATTTCGGTGGTTTCTTGATTGGTAATCTATTATTTGTCTTATTATTCAATCGATCGATTGAAATAAAGGAATCAGAAGTATTGAAAATGCTTGCGCAAAATAAAATTACAAGCAGAAAAGCTTATCGATTGATTTATCGAAAGCCAACCAAATTAAGATTTACAAATCATGCACATTTTTTAAAACTAAGAATCATTGTGCCTGATGAAGAAAAAGCAAATAAATTTTTAAGTGTCTTATTTTTCTTGCCATTTCCAATTTTTTTAATAAAAATATTCATACCATTTGTAAATACTAAGAAAATGGATATACCATTATCGAAAGCGGAAATGCTAAATCTTATTTCAGCTAAAGACATAGTTATTAAAGTTAACGCTAGTTCAAATGAAAAAATATTAATTAAAACAATTTAAAAAAAGGAGATTATAAAAATGGAATTTAAAAATGATTTTAAGAAAACAATTGAAGAAGAAATAAAACGTTCAATTAACAAAGGGCACAGAAGAGTTGAAAAGAAGTTTCCGGTTATATCTGAGTGTCCCGTATGTCATCACGACTTAGAAGTAGTCCAATTAGCATGCAGTAACTGTCAAACAGAAATCAAAGGTAATTTTACTCTTTCTAAGTTTAATTACTTAGATACTGAAAAGCTTTATTTTATCGAAGTTTTTGTTAAAAACCGCGGAAACATAAAGGCTATTGAA
>JAVEVN010000053.1:0-6272 GCA_034005025.1 Candidatus Izemoplasmatales bacterium
AGAGCAATCTTAGCTACTGATGAAGAAGTTAAAAACGCTCCAGTCGAAGCTGATTGGGTTGATGCGAGAGGTAAAGGATTAGAAGGACTTAAGTACCGTATTGAAGTTTCTATTCTTGACTGTACAGGTTGTATGGTTTGTGTTAACACCTGTCCAGCTCCTACTAAAGCATTAGAAATGAATCCAATTCAAGACAGAATTGATGAAAAAGAACATATCTTAGCTGATTACCTTTATAATGAAGTTCCATATAAGGGAGAATTAGTTGGAAGAAACACTTATAAAAACGCTGTATTTAATCAACCTTTATTTGAATTCTCTGGCGCATGTGCTGGTTGTGGTGAAACACCTTATATCAGATTTGCAACACAATTATTCGGAGAAAGAATGACAATCGCTAATGCGACTGGATGTTCATCAATTTATGGGGCTTCATTCCCAGCATCTCCTTATACTAAAAACGCTGAAGGCAGAGGTCCGGCATGGGCTAACTCATTGTTTGAAGACAATGCTGAATACGGGTTTGGTATGAAGATTGCTCAAAATACTATCAGAGATAGAATGCAAACAATTATTGCTGATAATCAAGATGAGTTTAACGATGAATTAAAAGGCTTATTAAATGAATGGGTTGAAAACCGTGAAGACGGAGACAAGACTTTAGAATTAGCTAAGAAGATAATTCCAATGCTTGAAAATTCAAAAGCTAAAGCTGCTAAAGATTTATTTGAGTTAAAAGATTTCTTCGTGAGACAATCACAATGGATCATCGGTGGTGACGGATGGGCTTATGACATCGGTTATGGCGGTTTAGATCATGTTATCGCAAACGCTGAAGACGTTAATATCTTAGTATTAGACACAGAAGTTTATTCTAACACTGGTGGACAATCATCCAAGGCTGCTAGAGCAGGATCTATCGCTAAGTTTACCGCTGCTGGTAAACCAGGCAAGAAGAAGGACTTAGCTGCTTTAGCAATGACTTATGAATCAGTTTATGTAGCTTCTATCAGTCATGGCGCTAATGCAACGCAAGTGTTAAAAGCTATGAAAGAAGCTGAAAGCTATCCAGGGCCATCATTAATCGTTGCTTACTCACCTTGTATCGCTCATGGAATAAACGGTGGCTTAGGAAATTCTCACCAACAAGCGAAACTAGCTACAGAATGCGGATATTGGCCAACATTTAGATATGACCCTAGAAGAATTGCCGAAGGTAAAAACCCTCTACAAATCGATTCTAAAGAACCTAAATGGGAACTATATCATGATTTCTTGTTAAGTGAAAATCGTTATCAACAATTGGTTAAAACCAATCCTGATGCAGCTGATAGATTATTGCATGCAAATATCATCGACGCTAAGCGTAGATGGGCAATGTATCAAAGAATGGCTGCGGCTGATTATTCAGAAGTTATTGAATAAATTTTACTATTTTAATTTTAGACACCTTGAGTATTCAGGGTGTCTTTTATTAAATATTTTTACAAAATAAAAAATTATAATCAAGAATAATTAAAACAATTAAAAAATATTTTTAATTATTGCTAATTTGTTATATAATATATAAGACATAAATTTTATTAAGGAGTAATTATATGCTGACAATTATGAAAAAATTTACTGTGATAATGCTATTAGCTTTTTTTAGCATTATACTTGTAGCTTGTAACGATAATACCGATATCACCGATACTGAAGATAATACTGGTGAAATCGGGGAAAGAGATACGCCTGTCTTAACGAATCCTGATGAGATTTTTTATAGTACAGATGATTATGATGTAACTTATAACGATTTATTTGATAGTATTAAAATCAACGATGGGTTAAATCGTCTTTTAGAGATGGTTGATCAAGATTTATTAAGCGATTTCTATCCAGAGATTACGACAGAAGAAATCAATTTAAAAATCGATAAATTAACTTATAATACCGACGATCCTGAAGAAATTGCAGAAATTTCTGAAGAAGATCGTTTAGAAATGGAAATGAACTTCTTGGAAACTATGTATTTGATGGGTTATCCTGAAGAAAGAATCGAAGATTATGTAAAATTAGTTTTAGCACGTGAACATTATGTAATTGATTTGATGACATCCCCTGAAACAGTTGATGAAGTATGGAATATTAAACCTGAAAGTATAGCTAAAAACTATTACGCTACTTACAATAATGATATTCAATCATTAAAAATTAAATTTAATTCTGAAGTTGAAGCTAATAATTTCTTAAGAGAAAATAATCTTGTAAGTAAAAACGGGAAATTATTGCTTTATACCGGAACTACACCGATTGAAGAAGTTCCTTCTTTCGCTCTTGATGACACAAATACAAGAGAACTAGCAGAAACAGAACTATTCCAATATTTCATTATGATGTATAACTTCGTCTACGGCGATTATAGAACTGAGATTGATATTAACGCAACGGCAGAAGAATTAATCGCTATGGAAGATTTAACGATTAACTATGATGATATTAAAGCATTCAACTCAAGTTTAGCTGATTTCATTTTTAATTCTTTAGGAGATTATGAAACTTATTCATCAGGTGATATTGAAAAGGCTTATTATACTTATCAACCCGAGAAGTTTTATTCGAACAAAGATACTGCTTATTATATGATATTGAATTTAACAGATAGAGAAAAACCTGACGTTAATGATTTTGAGGGAACTGAGGCTGAATTAGTTGCGATAATCGGCCAAGAAGATTATGATGAAGTAAAACAAAAAATCATTGATTTCAATTTAAGCAACCAAAGTTTTATTTCTTCAAGATTAACTGATTTAAGAAGAGAAAATGGCTTTTTTGTCTATGATTATTTTATGGAAATCGATTATGAATCAGTTGACATTAAATATGATAGCCCAGAGCTTGGCAGTTTAAACTTAATCGCTAGTTATGGAAACAAAGATATTACTGTGGATGAATTCTTTGAATACTCAATGAATATGAATGCTGCGATGTATCTTGTACATGCATCGCAAAATAAAGCTTTAATAGCCGCTCATTATGCCGATGTTTACTGTAAAGATATGGATGTTTGCGAATACAATCTTGAATTAAACGAATCAGTTAAAATGTTGGAACACTTAAATGCTTACGACAGCATGCAAGCTCAATTTGAAGCTAGTCAATACGCAGATTTTTATACTTTTGAAGAATACTTATATTTAGCTTATGGAGCTAGAAGTAAAACTGATATGTTAGAAAAATTCTACGTTAAACAAGCTCTTCAACCGCTTTATATCTTCGACTTGATTCAAACAAATGATTATGCAATATTAGAAGATTTAATGCCGATGATTCAACCTTATTATGATAAGTATTTTTCGTTAGACGCAACTCATTTATTAATCTACGTTGACAGAGATGAAAATGGCTCTCCAGATAATTATGAAGAGTTTTATGAAGGCTTAGAAGATACAACCGAATTTGATAGTAAGCTTGCTGGTTTAGAATTAGCAATTAGAAATTATTTAGTTGATGAAGAAAATAGTTTTACGACTTTAATAACTGAATATAAAGCTGCTACAAGAACTGATGAAACATGGGGAGAATTTAAAAGATACGGTTTCTTCTTGATGACTGAGAATTTATCATCTTCATCATCACTTAGTTTTACAAACACAAATAATCGTTTTGAAGATAGTTTCGTTGAACGTTTAATTTCTTTATATCAAGAATATAAAGATCCGCTTAACATCGATGAAGAGTATTTATTGGACGATGAATTATTAGAAACTTCTTATGGAATGCATTTGATTAGAGTAGAACAAGGAAGTGCTTTTGACTATCCAAGCGCAATGTATGAAATGGCTTATGATGAAGAGAACCAACCTAAATTTACTGTAGGCGTAGAAAATGAAGGCGATCAAATCAGTTTATCACAATTTAGACTTTATATGATGTATCGCTTTAGCATCATCACAATAAATACAATTAGTACAGAAGTACTTTATGGTTTTGCAAGACCAGAAATGCCGATATCTGTAATTGATGCTTTAAAAGAATTTGGACTTAAGTTTAATGATGCTTTATACGTTGTTGGATATTTAAACATGGGTGTTATTACTGAGTTAAATCAAGGAGAATTAGTTAATGCTTATCCTTCTTACTTCAGTGGTGACGCATTGAGTTTAGCTGCTTCGTTAGCTAGAATCAACGAAATTTATGAAAGACAAATATTCTTAGAATTAGATATTAGATAATTAAAGAAAGTGCGGGGTTTCTCGCACTTTTGACATAAAGGTGAAAAGATATGAAAGCAAGAGAAGAAAAGATTATTAAGTCAAATACGATACTTACTATCATCGCTAATTTCTTTTTAGCTGTGATTAAGTTAATTGGGGGAATCATTGGGCTTTCAAGTGTTTTGATTACCGATGCAATTAATTCTATCAGTGATATTGCGACTAATTTAGTCGTGTTTATCTCAGCTAAATTTTCGAAGAAAGATAAAGATAAAGATCATCCTTACGGACATGACAAATATGATTCGATGGTATCGATATTTTTGGGTATGGCTTTGATTATCACCGCTTTTGAAGTCGGTAAATCTGCTTTCACCACTCTATATAATTTAATCTTTAATGACGCCGTTATCGCTAAACCGGCTTGGTATACGATTGTGATTGTTGCGGTGACGCTTATTGTTAAAGAACTGCTTTATAGGAAAACTAAGGTTGATGCGAAAAAGGCCAATTCGCAAGCTTTACTGGCTCAAGCGTGGGATCATAGATCAGATACTTTGACAAGCATCGGGGCTTTAATCGGTATTTTAGGAGCGATGTTTGGCATTGGTTATCTTGATCCAATTGCTTCAATATTTATCTTAATATTTATCTTGAGATTGGGATTTAAAATTATTAAAACAGGTGTTTCTCAAGTTGTTGATGCTTCGGCTGACGATGAACAAATCAGCGATTTGAAAAAAATAGTTTTGGGCTTTAATGAAGTTATTTCAATTGATGAAATTAAGACAAGATTGTTTGGAGTTAAATATTACGTCGACTTAGAAATTTCTTTAGACGGTTCGCTTTCTTTGGAAGAAGCTCATGAAATATCAGAAAGAATTCATGACAAAATCGAAGATGAATTACCAGATGTAAAACATTGCATGATTCATGTTAATCCCGGTAAAGAAAAGAAATAAGAAAACTCGTAATCAAGTTGAATAAATTTAATAATATGGTATAATATCTAATTACATAAATAATTAAATACTTTTTAATAAGGAGTGATATAGATGTTTTTAGCTGATACAAGTTCAAGCTTTTTCTTTAACTTCTTGGAGAATGGTCCAGGAATTCTTGAAATTATGTTAAGAATGGTTTTAACTGCTGTTTTTGTAGGGATTATAGGCCTTGAAAGACAAATGCGCCATAAGATTGCCGGAATTACAACTCACTTGATGGTGGCTTTTGGAGCGGCAGGTATTGCCATTTTGCAAGATGCTTTATATTTTGACGCCCTTGCGACAACTCAAGCATTATATAATGATTTGGGATATGTTATTGAAGTTCAAATTCAAAGACAAAGAGTTATTGCACAAGTTGTCACTGGTGTTGGTTTCTTAGGTGCCGGTACGATTTTAAAAACGAGAAATGGTATTTATGGTTTAACCACCGCAGCTACACTTTGGTTAGCCGCAATGATCGGTTTAGCTTTCGGTATGGGTGCGTATATAATCGGTATTGTTCTATCAGTATTCTCATTCTTATTCCTAACTTTATTTAGGAAAATATTGGGAAAAACTTCGTTAAAACACAGGGAAAGTCCAGATATAATCGGTTCACAACCAGTTGATGAATAGAGAGATTCTTAAAAAGAATCTCTTTTTCTTTTGTTTATATAATTATTCATTCATATTTTTTGCAAAAACATTGTAAATAGGTTAAACTATTTATGGTATTTCGGAGGTAATGAACATGACATTAGAAATTAAAGATTTATATGTGTCCATTGAAGATAATTTAATTCTTAAGGGATTAAATTTAGTTGTTAATGGCGGTGAAACTCACGCAATAATGGGACCTAACGGAACTGGGAAATCAACTTTAGCTCAAATCTGTATGGGACACCCTTCTTATAAAGTTGAATCGGGAGATATCTTGATTGATGGAGAAAGTATTTTAACAAAATCAGTTGATGAAAGAAGCCGAATGGGTATTTTCTTAGCGATGCAAAATCCAATTGAAGTTCCAGGAGTAACTAATTTTGATTTTGTAAAAGCCGCTGTTCAAACTAGAATGAAAAAAGATGAA
>JAVEVN010000054.1:0-6155 GCA_034005025.1 Candidatus Izemoplasmatales bacterium
TACTATTGAAGTAAACAATGGAACATTATCTTTAACTATACCTAAATAATTTAAGGCTATCGACTCTAAAGTATTTCCCAATTGTTTCATATGGTCATAGGAGATATTTGTGATAACCGAAATTTCTGGAATAATCACATTGGTAGCATCCAATAATCCACCTAAACCAACTTCTATAATTGCATAATCAACTTGATTATCTTTAAAATATAAAAACGACATCAAGGTTAAAATCTCGAAAAAAGTTACCGTTTCATCTTCTAAAAGCATTTTCTCAGTCAATGGGTATAGAATATTGGCATATTTAACCAAATCATCATCGCTGATATATTCGTCATTAATCGCTATTCTTTCATTGAATTTAACAACGTAAGGTGACGTGTAAATACCAACTTTAAACCCCGCTTGAGCTAAAATACTTTTTAAATAAGTTGAAGTAGATCCTTTTCCATTTGTGCCCGCCACATGAACGGATTTGAAACTCTTTTCCGGATGGCCTAAAATTTCGACTACTTTTTCCATGCGTTTTAAATCGAGTTTAGAGCCAAATCTTTTGATGTTCTCAATCCAATTCTGCGCCTCACTAACCGTCTTAAACATCTTATCCTTCTAACTCCCTTAATCTTTCTTTGACTTCTTTTAAGTTTTCTTGATATTTTTCCAGCTTTTGTTTTTCTTCTTCTTGTTTTATTAAAGGAGCTTTAGCTAAAAAGCCTGGGTTGTTCAACATTTTCTCACAGCGGTTTATTTCTTGTTCTAAATCTTTAATTTGAGAAGTTAATTTTTTAATCTCTTCGTCTTTATCAACTAAAGATCCAAGCGGAATATAAACTTGAACATCAGCTAAAATTAAAGATACAGAGTTTTCGCTTCTTTCTACTTTATGTTCAATGATTAATTTTTCTGGGTTTAAGAATTTCTTTATGTATTGATCATTCTCTTTTAAGAAAAATATATTTTCATCATTTGCTTCAATTAACATATCGATTGGCTTAGACCAAGCTACATTATAATCGTTACGAATTGTTCTAATACCTTTAATCAGTTCAAAGAACCATTCTTTGCTCAAAGTATCTTCAAATACTAAAGAATTATTCTTTGGCCATTTGCTAACCATTATTGACAATTCATCAGTCTTAAGCATTTGGAAAATTTCTTCCGTTACAAATGGCATAAAAGGATGCAAAAGTTTAATAATTGATTCTAAGACATAAATCAAAATCGCTTTAGTTTCTTTAGAATCAGTAATCTTTGACATTTCGATATACCAAGAAGCAAAATCATTCCAAGTAAAATTATAGATTAATTTAGCTGCCTCACCAAACTCATAATGATCAAAGAAATTATCAACTTGATCGATTAATTTATTCAGTTTTGTCATAATCCACTTATCGGCAAAGCTAAAATCAGCAATATTAAACTCAATATCTTGCCCTAAAATATCTTCAGAAGCAGTGATGATATAACGGCTGATATTCCAAATTTTATTGATGTAATTCCATGATGATTCAACTTTTTCTTCTTCATATCTTAAGTCTTGACCAGGAGATGAATTTGTAGTGATGAAATATCGTAAAGAATCTGCGCCATACTGATTTACGACTTCAATCGGATCGACACCGTTACCTAAAGATTTACTCATTTTTTTCCCGTCTTTATCACGAATTAATCCATGAATCAAACATTCCTTAAATGGTGACTTTTCAGTAAATTCAATTCCTTGGAAAATCATTCTCGCAACCCAGAAAAAGATGATGTCATATCCAGTTACCATTACATCATTAGGATAATATCTTTTAAAATCCTCGCTTTCTTCCGGCCAACCAAGAGTAGAAAAAGGCCATAAAGCTGAAGAAAACCATGTATCTAAGACGTCTTCATCTTGAATCCAACCTTTTTCCTTGGGAGCTTCCTCACCGCAATAAATCTCTTCACCTTTATACCATACTGGTATTCTGTGTCCCCACCAAAGTTGTCTAGATATACACCAATCTTCAATTCCTTCCATCCAATTATTGAATATCTTCTTAAATCTTTCCGGTACAAAGTCAACTTCTTCTTTTAATAAAGCGTTCTTTGCTAATTCATCCATTCTAACAAACCATTGTTTAGATAATCTTGGTTCTACTATTACATTTGTTCTTTCACTATGGCCAACGTTATGACTTATCGATTCAATTTTTTCCAATAGATTTAACTGTTTTAAATCTTCAACTAATTTCTTTCTGCAAGCAAATCTTTCCATACCCTGATAACTTCCGGCAAGAGAATTCATCGTGCCATCCTCATTCATACATAGTGGCATTTCAAGATTATGTCTTCTACCGACTTGGAAATCATTCGGATCATGAGCAGGCGTTACCTTAACGATACCGGTACCAAAATCTTTATCGACATATTCGTCGGTAATTATCTTTATTTTATTTTTTGTTGTAGGAATATAAACTTCTTTATCATGTATTGCCAAAAATCTTTCATCTTCAGGATGAACCATTATCGCTGCGTCGCCAAACATCGTTTCCGGTCTAGTAGTCGCAACCGTAACTCCACCTTCTCCATTAACAAAAGGATAAGTTATATAATAAAGCGCTCCTTGTACTTCAAGATGTTCAATTTCAATATTAGAAAGAGCCGTTTTAGCTTCAACGTCCCAATTAATAATTCTTTCGCCTTGATAGATGTAACCTTTGTTATAAAGATCTATAAAAACTTTATTTACCGCTTTAGATAGACCTTCGTCCAATGTAAAACGCTCCTTTGAATAATCCAAAGAAAGCCCCATATATTTCCATTGTTCACGGATAAAATTAGAATACTCTTCTTTCCATTTCCAAGCGACTTTCAAGTATTCTTCTCTAGTCATATCATACCTAGACTTACCTTGTTCTTTAAGCAAAGCGTCAACTTTAGCTTGAGTAGCGATCCCGGCATGATCCATACCAGGCAAGTACAGAGCATCATAACCTTGCATTCTTTTTCTTCTGATTATCATATCCTGCAATGTATTATCCCAAGTATGGCCTAAATGCAGCTTGCCAGTTACATTTGGCGGCGGAATAACTATCGTAAAAGGCTTTTTCGATAAATCGCCACTTGAAAACAACTTGTTCTTTAACCAAAAATCATATTTACCCGCCTCTACAGCATTGGGATTATATTTCTTATCCATCATATCTTACACCCTCAATCAAATTATATTGTTTATTATAATAAGCCTCAATTATTTCAATTGTATCCATCGAATGAATTGGTGGTAACTCTTCATATGAGAAATACCGCATCTCCAAAGATTCGTCGTCATTTACTTTAAGACTTCCCCCTTTTACTTCAACCTCAAAAGCAAAAGCAAAAACTTTAGCGTAATCAGACTTTTTCCATCTCATGAAAGGATTGGAAAAAACACCGATAAACCTTTTTATCTCAACTGATAAATCAGTCTCTTCTTTGACCTCTCTAATCAAAGCTTTTTCGATACTTTCATCTACTTCTAAAAGTCCGCCTGGAAGACCCCAAAGCTCATTATCAGAGCGTTTTTGAAGAAGTATCTCTCTATTCTCATTGACGATTACCGCCGCTGTAGCATTGACGATTAAATATTCGTCACCGACAAGTTCTCTGATTCTTTTAATATAACTTTCCATATTTACACCTCATAAAAATAAAAAAAATTCGTCCTTATTAAAAAGGGCGAATTAATAATCCGTGGTACCACCTTTGTTCCAGAAAAATCTGACACTCATAAACTTTTAACGCAAGTCTTACGGGTTAAACTACTACTATTTCATCTAACCTACTCCATGGCTACCTTCTTCAATCCTTATGAGGCAAACTTTTCCACCTTTAAGTTTACTCGCTTTTTTTCTCAGGATGAGTACTCTTCCACTTCTCTGTATTTTCATTGTATTGTACCAAAGTTTCTTCATATTGTAAAGAGTCTTGGTGTAATTTTTCAACAATTATCATTCCCGTATAAGAATTAAGTTCCATATAGGAAAGTTCAAAGCTATCATCCAGTCTTTTCAAGATATCCTCGAAATTATGATAGTTTAAGTTCGGATTAGCATGTTCTGGAAAAGCTTCGAAATATCTCTCGACTTCTTTTTCACTATTAAATAAGACATCCGCAATCAAAAGTTTTCCGTTAGGAGCTAAAAACTTCCTAAATAACTCGATAAAATAAATAACAAATTCAAAATCAAAATGCATGAAGAAATAACTGACGACAATAAAATCATATTTTTCTTTTTCAAGTTGTTTCGGGAGTCCTTTTTTCACATTATGATTAATAAATAAAGCTTCAGGAAATCTAAGTTTAGCAATTTCTAACATTTCATAAGAATTATCGATTCCCGTTAAATTCAATCTATCCGGCATGATCTTATCATAAAGGTAAGCCGTTCCAACTCCGATATCTAAAACTTTAATTGTCTCTTTATTGTAATCTTCAATCAAATACTCACTGATGATTTCTTTAACCAAATCATATTCAGAATAAGGAAAACAAAAGTTTTCCACATCCTTTTTGATAGAATTATCATAATGCTTTGCTAATTCATCATAATTGATATAACTCATTTTTTATTCTCCAATAATGGAACCGATAAAATCCCAGATAATATCATGGTTTTCTTTGGTTTTAATTGAGTAAGTGAATATATCAGAATTCTTTATTTTTAATGTTTCTTTAATTAATTTAATCTGTTTAATCTTTTGATTGTTCGATAATTTATCAGCTTTCGTCAAAATAATCGCTGTTTTATAACTATTGCTGATAAAGTAATTATACATCAATAAATCATCTTCATTAGGCGTTCTTCTAATATCTAACAACAAAACCCCTAATTTAATTAAAGGTGATGTCAAGTATTCGTCAATCATCTCAGCAAATTCAATCAACTGTTTTTTAGAGACATTCGCATAACCATAACCAGGGATATCAACAAAATAAAAACTCTTGTTGATTAAAAAGAAATTTATCAACCTAGTTTTACCAGGGGTTTGACTAACTCTGGCGATATTTTTATGATTAAGCAAAGAATTGATAAATGAAGATTTACCAACATTAGATCTTCCGGCAAAAACAATTTGCGGAAAATTATCCTTAGGATAATCCGCTTTCGTTACTGCAGAAGTTATAAATTCGACATTTCTTAAAATCATAAAATCTCACCAACTTCTTTTATTATATCATTGTTAATTGATATTGTTAAGCGTCTTTCAAATACTGAACAATATAAATATTTTCTTTAGTGAAAATATCCAAGTAAGGTTTAAAGTCATCATACGTTACAAGTTTTGCCTTTTCAACGAAATTATAGATATCTAAATCGTCTTCAAGCAAGCGTTTAATTTGATAATGAGCTAATTTTATACCATCAAAAGATCTTATCGCTTTACCGATATCAGCTTTTTTGTAAGAAGAAAAAACCTTTTCTGAAAACTGAAGTTTAGGTACTTCCAACAACAATTCTTTAATTGTTTTAACGAAAAGTTTCGGTTTCTTTGTCTCGACAGAAATATTGAAAAACCCATGATCATCATCGTAAATCGGTGAAGACTGAAAAGAGTAATTGGTTAAATTTCGCTTTTTTAATGCTTTATAAAGACCTGAAGCTGGAGAATTTATCATTGAAAAGAAAGGATTAACTAATAAGCCATGTTCTAAATCTTTATTGTTAAAAACTGCTTCAGGTATTTTAATTCCTATCTCTATAATATTAGTATCTAATGATTTATCTTTTTTTATCAACATCTTTTTTGTTTTTTCACTCATATCGAGCGTTCTTTTTATATCTTTATGCACAGACCACTTCTTTTTACTAAATGGGTGATTCTTAAGCATCGACAAAACTTCATCGACATCAAAATTTCCTGTTATCACCAAATACATATTTCCTGGATGATAAAAATGATCAGTTGCTTGTTTTAGTACTTCTTGATTGATATTCTTAATACTCTTTTTGCTACCGCCAGTTTCCACATAAACTGAACTGTCTTTATACATCAACTTTTGTAAAGACTTGAAAGCTTTTACACTGTATGAATCGTCATTCATCGCCAATTCTTGAGATATAATATTCAATTCTTTCTTGATTGATTCTTTTGGGAAACTGTAATCGACAAAATTGTCGATCAAACGTGACAATAATTCAAGT
>JAVEVN010000055.1:0-6132 GCA_034005025.1 Candidatus Izemoplasmatales bacterium
ATAATTTTCATTAGAGAAACGCAGGTGAATGGTTATGATGATATATGACGTTATTATTATCGGTGGCGGTGCCAGTGGAATCATGGCAGCTTTAAGTGCCAGCAATTTTACAGATAAAATTTTAATCATAGAAAAAAACAATAGAATCGGAAAGAAGATTCTAGTTACTGGTAATGGCAGATGTAACTTTACAAATATCACTATGAAAAATACCGATTATAACAATCCTGAATTTGTCAAAGATGTCTTTGAACAATTTGATGTCCATGATACGATTGACTATTTTGATAGTTTAGGAATTGTCGCAAAAATTGAAGATGAAGGGAAAACATATCCTTTAAGCGAACAAGCTTCTAGCTTTTTGGATGTTTTTTTATATGAGCTAAACAAGAAGAAAATTAATATTGTCCTTGAACAAAACGTTTCATCTGTTTCAAATGCTAAAGATATTTTTTCAGTGAGAACTGATACAAATCAATTATATAAAGGAAAGACTGTTATTTTGGCTACTGGAGGAAAATCAATGCCGCTTACAGGAAGTAACGGTTCAGGTCTAGATATAGCTAGTAATCTAGGACATAGAATTATAAATACATTTCCAGCTTTAGTTAAATTAAAATTGGACAGTCCGTACTTAAAACAACTTGCTGGACTTAAAATTAATTCTCAAGTTGATTTATTGTTAGGGGAAGAAACTATTCAGAGTGAATATGGAGATATATTATTTGCAAATTATGGTATCAGTGGGCCGACCATTTTAGAATTAAGCAGAAAAGCAAATGAATTATTAAAGATTAATAAAGAAGTTTTTTTAAGGATTATCTTAATTCAATCAATTTCTAAACAAAAAATAATGGAAAGATTGGATCGATTTTTAGATCGCGAAATTTCACAAGCTTTAATAGGGCTTGTTCATAAACGTTTAATAAATGTTTTAATCAAGGAAGCTGGCATCGAAAAAAATAACTTATTGGTAAAAGATATTCCTAAAGAGCAAATTTATCGTTTAATAGATTTGTTTTATGATTGGCGTTTAGTGGTTAAAGGCAGCTTAGGCTTTGAAGAATCACAAGTTACAGCGGGTGGCATAGATGTTAGTGAAGTTTCAAGTAAAACTTTAGAATCTAAGTTAGTTAGTGATTTATTTTTTACTGGAGAGGTTTTAGATATCGACGGCAGATGTGGCGGTTATAATTTGCAATGGGCATGGTCAAGCGGATATTTGGCCGGGAAATATGCCAGTGAGAGAGCATTAAAATGATTAGGGTTACTGAAGTTAAACTAAGCTTAGATCAAGCTATTAATAAAGATGAAGAACTTAAAAATATAAGAATATATTTAAAAGATAAGTATAAAATAAATAATTTTAAGAGTATGTCTATATATAAAAAGGCAATTGATGCACGAAAGAAAAGTGCGATTGTTTTTGTTTATACAGTAGATTTTACTACGGATAACGACAATAGGCTTTTACGGCTAAAAGATAAGCATATTAGCGTTTCGCCAAATATGGATTATCAAGAGGTTGAAGAGGGGAATATCAATTTAGGAAACAGACCTATTATTGTCGGATTTGGTCCATCGGGGATCTTTTCTGCACTTCTTTTATCAAGGAGAGGTTATAAACCTTTGATAATTGAAATGGGTTTAGATATTGATAGAAGAGATGAAGCATATTATGAATTCATTGAATCAAGAGTTTTTAAAAAAGAAGCTTCAATTCAATTTGGCGAAGGTGGTGCCGGAACTTATTCGGATGGCAAATTGACTACTTCAATATCGGATTTAAGATCAAGATATGTCTTAAATACTTTAGTTGAATTTGGCGCTGATGAGGATTTGGTTTATATCAATAAACCTCATGTGGGTACAGATAAATTAAAAACCATTATCAAAGCAATTAGAAAAGAAATAATAAACTTTGGCGGTGAAATTCTTTTTGACTCACAATTAACGGATATTATTATAAAGAATAATCAATTAGTTGGAATAGAAATCAACAACAATCAAATAATTGAAACTGAGATCTTGTTGCTCGGTATTGGTCATAGTTCAAGAGAAACTTTTGAACTGATAAAGAATAAAGGATTCAATTTAAGTCGCAAACCTTTTGCGGTTGGACTTAGAATTGAACATCCGCAAGAATTGATTGATAAATCGCAATATGGAGAATATTATAATCATCCGAGCCTAAAGCCGGCGGATTATAAATTATCTTATCATGATGATAATGGTAGAAGTGCTTACTCATTTTGCATGTGTCCTGGTGGATATGTAATGTGCGGCAGTTCTGAAGCTGGTGGAGTTGTAACTAACGGTATGAGTGAAAGCAAAAGAGATAATTTTAACGCTAACTCCGCTTTGTTAGTGAATGTTACTCCAGATGATTTTCCAAATGATGATGTATTAGCAGGAATGTATTTTCAAAGAGAATTGGAACAATCTGCTTTTGTTTCAGCAGGAAGTAATTATAATGCTCCTTCTCAGCTAGTCAGTGATTTTTTGAATAATAGAAAGAGTAAAGCTTTAGGCGATGTAAAGCACACTTATCAACCAGGGATAGAGATGGTTAATCTTAATGATATTTTGCCTAAGTTTATAAGCGATACTCTCAAGAAGGCAATCGTCGATTTTGACCGAAAAATAAAAGGATTTGCGATGCCAGACGCTTTGCTTACGGGTATAGAAACAAGATCATCTTCACCGATAAGAATTATTAGAAATGATGACTTTGAAACTAACATCAAAGGTGTTTATTCAATGGGAGAAGGTGCAGGATACGCTGGAGGAATAATGTCTTCAGCTGTTGATGGTATTAAGACAGCTGAAGCAATAATTAAAAAATATCAGAAATTTTAATTAATTTTTATAATATATTACTTACTGAGGTAGACTATGGATCAAAAAAGAGAAGAATTACTAGAAAAATTTGATGTAAAAAAAGCTTTAATAAAACTTTCAATTCCTGCGACTTTCGCAATGATTGTTACAGCCTTATATAATTTGGTTGATACTATTTTCGTTGGTAGAGGCGTTAGTGATATTGCAATTGGAGCTTTGACAATAGCTAATCCGGTTCAGATGATTGTCATGGCTTTTGCCTTGATGATTGGCATTGGATCTTCATCAATCTTTTCGCGAGCTTTTGGCGAAGGCAATAAAGATAAAATGAGAAGAAGTGTTAATACAGCTATTATCATGGGAATTGTTTTATCGGTGGTTGTTGCTATAGTAGGATTAATATTTTTAGATGAAATGCTTTATCTGTTTGGTGCTAGAGGTCAAACGCTTGAATATGCACATGAATATTTGTTTTATATTTTAATAGGCTTGGTTCCTTTTTCTCTTTCTGTAATTTTTAACAATTTAGCTAGAGCTGAAGGAAGGGCTAAAATAGCAATGATTTCAATGATTATTGGTGCTGGAGTGAATATTATTTTAGATCCCATTTTCATATTTGATTGGGGTTTAAATTTAGGTGTTAGAGGCGCTGCTATCGCAACCATAATTGCTAAAACCGCATCATTTATCTATGTATTTTTTGCATCACTATCTTCAAGGTCGCATTTGAATATTGATTTAAAGAAGATCTATCAAGTTGACTTAAAAATGGCAGGCGAGATTACCGCCATTGGTTTTCCATCTTTTGTAAGAAACGCTTTAGGAGCTGTATTAGTAATATTGATAACTAATTTAATAATCGGGCTTGTGCCAGGAGATGAGTCGGGAATCTATATATCTATATTCGGAGTAATTAATCGCTTGTTGATGTTTTTAATGATGCCAGGCTTTGGTTTGGTTCAAGGCTTACAGCCGATAGTTGGTTATAACTTCGGTGCTAAATTATATCAAAGGCTTTATGATGTCATCGGCTATGCTAAAAACCTAATGATTATCTATTTTATAGGAGTATTAATTCTAGCATTTATTTTTGCGCCACAGTTATTTATGCTTTTTTCTGAAGAGCGAAATGAAATATTTATGTCTGTCGGACCGCAAGCTTTAAGATATGTATTATTAGGTTTCTTGCTTGTAGGATTTCAAATAATCTTATCTAGTGTTTATCAAGCCATGGGATATCCTGTCAGGGCATTCTTTATCGCTATGTCAAGACAATTTATCTTGTTTATTCCTTTGGTATTCTTGTTTACCTATTTATGGGGAGTTTCGGGTATATGGTATACATTTATGGCTAGTGACCTTATAGCTGGCTTAATTTCATATATAGTATTTAAGTTTGAAATGAAAGATTTGAAGAAAAAAATACCTGCAGATATAAATCTAGCAGTTTGATAAAATAAGGAGGATTTATAATGAAAGAATTAGAATTAAAGGTATTAAAAAAATGGGAAAATGAGTTTAATGAAGACATTACAAATGTCATTGTTAAACGGGCTCTGACTAAAAATGAGATAAATACTATCGCTCTTAAACAAGAATCTACACTTTCATCTTCCTTTAATTTCTCAAATGAAATTAAAACATTACCAGTATCTAACCAAGAAAAAACAGGTAGATGCTGGATTTTTGCTGGGCTAAATGTACTAAGAGAAATCATCGCTAATAAGTTTGGACTAAAAGAATTTGAACTATCACAAAACTATATTGCTTTTTATGACAAATTAGAGAAGATAAACTATTTCTTACATAGCGTCGATGATTTTATCGATGCTGATAAAGACGATAGAACACTTCAACACTTAGTAAGAACGGGCATACAAGATGGTGGACAATGGGATATGTTTGTAGCTTTAGTTAATAAATATGGTGTTGTTCCAAAATCAGCTATGGATGAAACGGCAAACAGTTCATCAACTGGATTAATGAATAAATTTATAAATTTAAAGCTTAGACAATACGTTCATAATTCAAGAAAAGACAAGAAGAATAAAGAAATTTATAAAGAAAAGGTTCTCAAAGAGCTTTTTAATTTTCTTGTCAGTAATTTTGGTAATCCAACATCAGTTTTTGATTTTGAATATGTTGACAAAGATGATAATTATCATCTAGAGGAAGCATTAACCCCAAAAAAATTCTTAAATGACTACATCGGCGAAATTCTAAATGACTATGTTAGCATTATAAATGCTCCAACAGATGATAAACCTTTTAATAAAACTTACTCAGTACAATATCTAGGAAATGTAATTGGCGGAAGACAAATAAAATACCTTAATTTTGAAATGAAGGATTTAAAAGAGAAAGTTATCAAACAACTAAACGATGGAGAAGTAGTTTGGTTTGGAAGTGATGTAGGGCATTATGGCGATAGAGATTTAGGCGTTTGGGCGGATGAAAGATATGATTATGAAAAAGTTTTTCGTTTAGATTTCAATCTTGATAAAGGCGCGATGCTGGATTACGGTCATTCGCAGATGAATCATGCGATGGTTATAACCGGCTATGCTGAAAAAAATAATCAACCAACAAAATATAAAATAGAAAACAGTTGGGGAGATAAGAGCGGGAAGAAAGTTTATTACATATCTTCTGACTCTTGGATATATAAGTTTTTTTACCAATCCGTAATAAATAAAAAATAATTTAGAAAAGAATAACAAGAAAATTGGGAAAAAGAACCAATTATGTTAAAACCTTGGGATCCAATGGGCTCTTTAGCCGAATAAATAATGGCTATTATAATCAGCGATAGCAAGGATCCTTGTTTCAATCTTGCATTAGAAGAATATTTAATAAAAAATAATCTTTTTAATGAAGATATATTTTTGTTGTGGCAAAGTGAAAAAGCCTTTATTTTTGGCCGCAATCAAAATCCTTATTTTGAGATAAACCCTGATTATTTTTATCAAGATATACCGATAATCAGAAGAATCTCAGGTGGAGGAACGATATACGAAGATTTAAACGTATTAAACTTTACCTTTATAACAAAAGATTATTCTAATAAAATAAATAATTATCAATATTTTCTTCAACCGATAATTTCTGCTTTAAAAACATTTAATATTAAAGCTGAATTTAAGCCAGCTACCCATTTGTTTGTTGGTGAAAATAAAATTTCCGGAAATGCTCAAGCTTTTATTAATAACAAACTCATGCATCACGGAACTTTACTTTTTAATGCTGATTTAACAACTATAAAAAAAGCTTTAACTGATTATAAATCCGAAG
>JAVEVN010000056.1:0-6022 GCA_034005025.1 Candidatus Izemoplasmatales bacterium
ACTCTAATCGCCTTATTCATTTCGCCTTCAGTGCCAGGAAATGAAATATATTTTTTATTATCCATTATTCCTAGTAAGCCATATACTGTTGGCGCTGCACATATAGCTAACATCCATTTGTTTGCTTTATAAAATTTCATTACCCAATTCTTTACTTCAATTTGATCTCTGATGATAAAAGCGGCTCTTCCTCCGGGAATAAATATACCGTCATAATCTTCAACACTTAAACTGGACATCATAGCTAAATCCGTGACGACAGTCTTATAAGAACCAGTAACTTTATTTTGATTATGAACACTAAAAAAATCAACGATGAATCCAGCACGCCTTAATAAAGCGCTACTACCTAACGCTTCAACATCTTCAAATCCGTCGGCTAATAAACATGCAAATTTCATTTATTTATCCTCCTTGATTTTATCTTCTAAATACTCCTGATAAATTTTATTTTTAGGAATATTGGTCATTTCGGAAACTTTTTTCATCGCTTCAGTTTTTTTCATACCTGAAGCTATAAAATAATCAACTTGTTGAACTATAGATAAATCGCTCTCATATTTCTCAACGAAACCTTCTACAATTAAGACAAGTTCGCCTTTTAATTCTTCTAAAGTCTCATACTCGCTTAATTTACCTCTAATTATCTCTTCGTAAGCTTTAGAAATTTCTCTGGCAATAACAAAATTTCGATCCCCAAATACCTCATACATATTTTTTAATGTTGATTTTATCCTATGAATCGCTTCATAAAAAACTAATGTTTCGGGATAATATTTTATTCTTTCTAAAGCTTCGATCCTTTTCGAAGCTTTAGAATCTAAAAAACCGATAAAAGTAAAAGGAATAACTTTAAACCCAGACATTACTAGACCTGGTAATAAAGCGTTAGAACCCGGCAAAGAAACGACGTTATATCCTAATTTTATCGCTTCATTGACTAAGTCAAATCCCGGATCACTTAATAACGGCATTCCTGCATCGCTAACCAGTCCGACATTTTTTCCTTGTTTCAAATAATCTAAAACTTCTATAAGTCGTTTTTGTTCATTATGTTCGTGCAAAGATATTAAAGATTTATCTATTTGATAATAGTTTAATAATTTTTTAGTAACTCTCGTATCTTCAGAATATAAAACATCCACTTCTTTTAATATTTTAATCGCCCTAAAGGTCATATCTTCTAAATTACCAATCGGTGTCGGAATTAAGTATAATGTAGATTTATCATTTTGATAATTATATTGTTTATTCAAAATTATCATCTCCTAAATGAAAAATCTTTAATACTTCCTTGGTGTAATTACCAAACTCGTCATAAATATATAATGGTGGAACAACCTTTAAACTACCGATTTTTCCGTTATATCTAGCTTCGATTAATACCATCAAAGCATCTTTATCTATCTTAGTATAAACAAATCTAATTTTTTTAATAACAAAATTTTCTTTTTTAAGTTCAACTATTATTTCATCGAGACGATTAGCTCGATGAATAAAAAAGAATGATCCTCCGGTTTTTAACAACTTTTTTGACGCTTCTAACAAATCCTTAAAACTTAAGGAAATTTCATGTCTGGCAAGCGAGAGATTTTCTTTTTTATTAATTAATTTTAAATCGCTAACTTTGAAAAACGGGGGATTAGATACAATCAAATCAAAACTACTAGGTGAGAAATATTTATAAGCTTCTTTAATATCCAGTTGTTTTACATTAATTTGCTTATCCAAACCGTTTAGTTTAACGCTTTTCTTAGCTAGATTTACCGCTTCCTCTTGAATGTCTATTCCATTGAGTTCTATCTTAGTCTTAAGCGATAAATAAAGCAATATCGCTCCGTTTCCCGAGCCTAACTCTAAAAGTTTTTTATCGCGTGAATTAAACTCAACAAAATCACCAAGCAATAAAGCGTCAAGAGAAAACCTAAATGAATCGGTTTTCTGATAAATCTTTAATCCTGGATAAGCCATTAATTCATGGATAAAAATATCTTCCATATTAATCCTCAAGATTGCTTAAAACGGAGATATCGTCAGACAATTCTTCTTTAGTATCAGCTATTTCATTAATATCGTATTCTTTAGTAGTTCCATCTTTAAATTGGACAGAAGCTGATTGCATACTATAGTTGATATCGACAACTTTTCCTCGACCGTCAAGAGTCCAAACTAAAGAATTGATATTAGGCATTTGTTTTTTGAAGTCACGATAATTTTCGTCTTCGTAACGTATACAACATAATAGTTTTCCGCAAATTCCGGAGATATTGCTAGGATTCAAAGAAAGATTTTGATTCTTAGCCATTTTGATAGAAACCGGTTCAAATTCTCTTAAGAAAGTAGTACAACATGTTTGTCTTCCGCAAGGTCCGATTCCGCCAATAACTTTAGCTCCGTCTCTAGCACCAACTTGTCTTAATTCAATTCTGACATGAAATTCATTTGCTAAATCTCTAACTAATTCACGAAAATCTACCCTGCCTTCAGCTGTAAAATAGATAATCAATTTAGATCTGTCTAAAGTATATTCACAATTTAATAGTTTCATATCTAAATCATTTTGTCTTACATACTCTGAAGTTTTTTCTAGTACATATGGCTCTTTTTCAATATTTTCTTTATGTGTTTTTATGTCTTCAAAAGAAGCCAATCTTAAAATAGGCTTAAGAGGAGAAACAATTTCTTGATCTGTAATTTCCATTACATCAGAAACAACTTCTCCAAGTTCTAATCCTCTTATCGTCTCAACTACAACAAAATCTTTTTTATGTAAATCGATTTTATTTGTGGAAAAATAATACTTTTTTCCCAAATAATCAAACTGAATCGCTACTACTGTGTGTGGCATATTTATAACCTCTCTCTAAACTCATCAGCAATTTGTTAAATGCCAATTGCAAGTTAATATTGTATTTTAATTTCATTGCTAGCTCAAGCATTTCTTCTAAATATTCTTGAGCTTGATATTTATTTATTTTTTTTGCTAATTTAGCAATTGTTTCTTTTTGGTCGATGAAAATAGTGTTTCCGTCAGAACTTAATTTATGAGTTAAAATATCTTTTTGATAGAATGTCATTAAATTCAAAAAGATATCGACGTTATCTGGATTTTCTAGAATCTTGTTTGCTTCATATAAATTGATTATTGACGATTGGTCCTTGATTAAAAAATTTTGGAATATTTCTGTGACCAACAAATATATTTCTTCTGTTTCTTTATTCTTAGCTAATTTTTCTGCGGTAACAATATCTGAAGTATATTGACTTATAATATTAGCAAAAGTTTCGCTTACATCGATCTCAAGCAAATGATCCTTTATCATTCGACGATTAACCGGCAAGAAATGGATTATCTCAGCTCGAGAAATAATCGTTGATAATAAGGTATGATAATTTTCGGTTATTAGTATCTGATAGACTTCCTGACCGGGTTCTTCCATAGTTTTAAGTAAAGTATTAGCTGAGCTCTGATTAAATCTATCCGCGTCAATTACAATGTAAATTCTTGGACCATTTTCTAAAGAAGCCTTTGATAATTCAACGATTAAATTGCTTATCACTTCTTTTTTAATAATTTTTCCAGGTGGATCAATGATAAATAAATTAGGATGGGTGTCGCTGTCAATTCGCTTGCAATTATGGCATTCATTACAAGGGTTGTTATCTTTTAAGTTCGTGCATAAAAGGGTTTTAGCAAATAGAATTGCTACACCTTTTTTTCTAGTGCCTTTAGGCCCTTCAAAAATATATGAATGAGATACTCGATTCAAGTTGATACTGTTAGTTAGTATTCGAGCAACTCCTTCTTGAGCTTTTATAACTTCATCCCAATTTTTGAACATTAAGTTCTCCTTACAGAATTTTATCGATTAAATCAATCGCCTCTTTAGCGACTAAGTCGATTGCTTGTTCGCCGTTGACCATCTTTATTCTATCATATTTCTTGGCTAAATCTAAATATCCTTGATAAATCCTTTGATGAAAAGATAAATCTTCTAAATCTAAACGATTAACCTCTCTGTTAGGGGTTTGAAAAACTCTTTTTAAGCCAACTTCAGGTCTGACATTAACAAATATAGTTAAGTCAGGTAAAGCGTCTTCAATCGCGAAATAATTGATATCATAGACCTTATCTATGCCAATATTTCTAGCATAGCCTTGATATATTAAAGAACTATCAACGAACCGATCACAAATAACAACCATTCCTTTTTCAAGAGCTGGTTTAATCTTTTCCACCAAATGTTGTCTTCTCGCTGCCGCAAACAACAGTGCTTCCGTACGTGGATCCATTTCGGTATTTTCTTTATTCAAAAGGATATCACGAATCTTTTCAGAGATGGAGATTCCTCCCGGTTCTCTGGTGATTAAAACATGATAACCTAAATTTTCATAATGTTTTTTAACTTCTTTGATGACTGAGGTTTTTCCTGAGCCTTCAGTTCCTTCGAATGTAATAAATTTACCTTTCATTTTCATCACCCGCTTACTTATTCATTATCTCATAAATTACCGTTTTTTTAAATAAAATTCTTTCATTAAAATATCTTAATATGTTACAATATAATTTAAGGGTGGTGTAAGGATGCAGATTAATATTAACAACTTATCCTTTGCATACGGAACTAAAACCATAATTTCTAATTTATCTCTAACTATTAACAGTGGAGATTATTTAGTCATTAAAGGAAAAAATGGCGCTGGTAAGTCCACCTTTATTAAATGTTTATTAGGATTTAACCCTGTTAAAAGCGGAATGATATTTTATGATAAAGTTGATATCGTCAATTTTAAGTCCTGGCCACGATTTGGTTACGTTAGCCAACATTTCGACGATTTCAATTATGAATTTCCTTTAACTGTTGGTGAGTTATTAAATATCTCGAGTTTAAAGAAGACAAAAGAATCTGATCGACTAAAATTTTTAGAAAAAATGGGAATTTTCAGCATAATTAATCAAAATATTAATTCACTTTCAGGGGGACAATTACAAAGAGTTTTTATTGTCAGATCCATGCTTAATAATCCTGAAGTATTAATTTTGGATGAACCGACTGCATCTATCGACAAACAAAACCGTGAGTTCTTTTTTAGCACTGTTGAAGAATTGCATCAAGCCGGTATCACTATTATTTTGATTACCCACACAGAAGACATTGAACAGCTAAACTACACTCACTTATTATCAATGTATGGCGATTTAACTACCAGTTTTGAAGAACGTGGTGTGGAAGTAACTGAGGGGGTATTATGATGTTTCTCTCCTTCATTACCGATATCTTCCAACAAGAAATCGTTTTAAGAGTATTAATAGCTGGTATCATGTTAGGGATTTTAGCTCCGCTACTCGGATCATTTGTAGTAGTGAGAAGATTATCTTTTATCGCTGATACATTAGGCCATTTTTCATTAGTAGGTATCTCAGTTAGTTTGTTTTTATCGTCTATCGGTTTAGCTGCGATATTTGATCAATATCTTTACTTAGGAATTGTATTTTCACTAATCGGCGGTTTATTAATAGAATTGTTTAGACGGTCTTATAAAAACTTCCAAGAAATATCAATGGTCATTGTTATAAGTTTGGGTACAGCACTTTCAGCAATCTTCTTATCTTTGTCAAATGCCACAGGTAGTTTATTCCAATTCTTATTCGGTTCTATCGTCACAATCAAGAACTCGGATATTCTCGTGATTTTTATTACTACAGCAGTAATAGGTTTATTATTAATTTTCTTTGGAAAAAGAATTTTAGCTGTAAGCTTTGACGAGTCAAGCGCTAAATTTTTAGGTATTAACGTCGGTTTTTACCAGATAACTTTTATTTTGATGTTATCGATAGTTGTGTCAGTATTATTACAATCAGCTGGGGTCTTATTGATATCATCTATGATGGTTATTCCTGTAGCCGCAGGCATGAAACTGGGTTGGTCGTTTAAGTCAACATTGATTATTTCCATTATTTTTTCTGAAGTTTCCGTATTTTTTGGTTTATGGTTAGCTTATACCTTCAGCATTCCAAGTG
>JAVEVN010000057.1:0-5995 GCA_034005025.1 Candidatus Izemoplasmatales bacterium
TTCTTATCCGGAAAGAGCGCTTTATTGGCTGAATAAAGCTTGTAAAAAACCTGCGGACGGAGAAGAACTGTTCGAAATGGGATTGGATTATGAAAATGGTCTTTTCGGATTAACTCCGGATAAAGTAAGAGCTGAAGGTTTGTTTAAGAAAGCGGCTGAACTTAAGTATAAACCTGCGATTGTCAAACTTACGATAACTAATAATTAAGATTACAGACTTTTGTCTGTAATTTTTATAAATAAAGAGCCCCTTATTGAATAAATGCAAATCTTCAAGTACAATTGTTTTATCTGGAGGATTTAATATGACGACATTTTTAGTTGTAACTGATGTGGAAGTTGTCAAAAACGCTTGGTGGTTATTTGCCTTAGGCGGATTTGTGACTTTATTTATTATTTTAGGATCTTTATTTTTTGCTTGGAAAGCTTATAAAAGATCAAAAGAAATGGGAATGGAAAAAGAGACTTTGAAGAAAACGGTTATTTCTTCGATAAGTTTTTCAATTCTTCCTTCCATCGGAATATTTATTGGCGTTATCACCATGGCCGGACTTTTAGGGATTCCGCTTCCTTGGATAAGGTTATCAGTTCTAGGAGCTTTGCATTATGAGTTGATGGCGGTAAACTTTGCGGCTGGATCGATTACGGTTTCAACGCTTACGGTAGAAAACTTCGTTACCATCGCTTTCGTAATGACGATAGCGATAATTTGGGGAAGTTTATTCGCTTTGTTTTTCTTTAAGAAATATCAAGAAAAGGTTGTCGATAAAGTTGACGCTTCGAATAAAAAATCCTTTTCAAGTTTAATTTTTCAATCGGTTTTTATCGGTTTGATTTCCGCTTACTTCGGAGAAGCTTTCGCAAGAATGATCGGTTATGAGAAAAAAGAAATTTTAATCGGACAAACTGTAGAAGAAACTGTTTTTACTCAGACATTCGTACCTTTGATTGTTTTTATATCCTCTTTCTTGTTTATGGCTTTATTTGACTTTTTAGTTAAGAAGAAGAATCAGAAGTGGCTGGAAAACTTCCAATTGTCATTATCAATGTTATTGGGGATGACAATTGCGGTACTATTAGGTTTAGGAGGATTATACTAATGAAAAACTATCGAGAAAAGATGCATCTATATGGTAGAATTTTCACTATCCTCGGCATTACCGTTATGTTTATTCCACCGATTGCTATTTGGTTAATCACTGGTGTTAGTCCTAATACCGAACAATTGATTGCTGGAGTTATCGGTTTATCAGTCTTATATTTACCAGGCGGGATTGTTGAAGTTATAACCTATGGACCAATCCTAGGTACTTCAGGAACTTATCTTGCTTTTATTACCGGTAATTTAATCAACTTAAAGATTCCTTGCGTAATGAATGCAAGTGAAATTGCCGGCACAGAAATTAACACTGAAGAAAATGAAATTGTCGCGACTGTTGCCGTTGCTTTTTCTTCAATTACAACTGTAGTTATCATGACCTTAGGAATAATTCTTTTAATTCCGTTAACGCCAATATTAAGCTCAGAAGTCTTAGCTCCTGCTTTTAACTGGGTGGTTTCGGCTTTGTTTGGAGCTTTAGGTTATAAGTACTTTAAAGGCCATTTACGTCTTATTATCGCCCCAATGGTCTTTGTAATTATTTTAGCATTTTTAGCTCCGGAATTTTTGATTGGCAATATCGTAATTGTCATTGTTTTATCCGCTTTGATTACTATCGCTGCCGCAAGAATTATTTGGGTTAGAGATATGAAGAAAATCTCTTAAAAAAAAGGAGAAGATTATGTTACTAACAATCGCATTAATAAAAACACTTTTAATGAAAGAACCAAAAAAAGGGCAACCTGTAAAACTTAATTATGATAAACAATCAGACTATGCGCTTAAATTCAAAGAAATGATTAAAGTTAAGACGCTTTCTTACAATGAAAACTTACAAAACTCTCAACCTTTCAAAGAACTTAAAAACGTGATGAGAGAACTTTTTCCAAATGTTTTTAATACTATGGAAGTAAAAGAATTTAAAGGCGAATCAATCTTGCTTAAATGGAAAGGCAAATCAAATGAAAAACCAATTGTTTTAATGAGTCACATCGATGTCGTGCCAGCTAATAAAAGCGATTGGGATTATGATCCGTTTTCAGGGGAAATTGTCGGTGAAGAAATCTTTGGTAGAGGTACGCTTGATACTAAATCAACAGTCTTTGCTTTTTATCAAGCTTGTGAAGAATTGATTGAAAGCGGATTTATTCCTTCTCATGATATTTATTTAGCCAGTTCAACTGATGAAGAAACCTCAGGTTTCGGTGCGAGTTTAACCGTTGAATACCTAAAAGATAATGGCGTTAAACCTTTCTTAGTAATCGATGAGGGCGGTACAGTTTTATCTGATGCTCTGCCTTCAATGAAAAGGCCAATGGCAGTTGTGGGAATCTTGGAAAAGGGCTATGTTGATATAAAAATCACTGCTAAATCTTTTGGTGGACATTCTTCAACACCGCCAAAAAATACTCCTTTAGCGAGGCTTGCAGCTTTCATAAATGATATTGAAAACAACTTTCCGTTAAAAACAAAAATGATTAAAGAAGTAGAAACTCTATTCAAAAACGCCGCCCCTTCAATGAGCGGTATCTATAAATATCTCTTTGGTAATCTCTGGCTTTTTAAAGGATTAATTACGAAACTTTTACCAAAACTAAGTCCATTCGGTAGAGCTTTGTTATCGACCACTATCGCCTTTACGATGATTAAAGGTTCAAATGCAGAAAACGTTATTCCGGCTGAGGCTTACGTTATTGCAAATTTAAGAACTCATCCGATTCAAAATGTTAAGGAGAGTTTTGAAGTAATCGAAAAGATTGCTAAAAAATACGATTTAACTTGTGAGATTGTATCATCTAGAGAAACATCACCAATTTCAGATATTAACGGTGAAGGATATAAATATCTTGAATCAATCATCAATAAAACCTTCCCTGACGCTATCACCAGTCCTTATGTGATGTTAGGGGGAACCGATTGCAGGTTCTATTCGGAAATTACCGATGCGGCTTTAAGATTCTCACCGGTAAGGATGAATAATGAAGAATTAAAGAAAATGCATGGTAACAACGAGTCAATCAGAATTAAATCTTTGGTGGAAGCGACTAATTTCTATCAAGAAATAATTCTTAACAATAATTAAAATAAGTGAGGTATAAAAATGATTTTTCCAAAAAATGAATTTAACAAAATTTCTTGTAAAGAAGCTAATATCAATAAGGGCCTCTTAGTCGACATGTTCAATAAGATTGAAGACGAAGCTTATAATATCCATTCGATGATGCTTATTTCCAACGGATCAAAAGTCTTTGACGCTTACGCACATGATTTTACACCGGAAACAAGAAGTAACGTTTACTCAGTTTCAAAATCATATCTTTCAATCGCCATTGGAATCTTAGTCGATATGAATCTAATCGCTCTTGATAATAAAGTTCTCTTTTATTTCAACGAAGAAATCAAAGATTACTTACCTGAATATGAAAAATTAACAATCAAACATCTATTGACGATGACCGTCGGTCAAGAAAAAGATCAATTTATCGATTTAACCCCTCAAGACAATCCTTTTGAAATCTTTTTCAATACGCCTTTAACGTCTAATCCAGGAGAAACTTTCCTTTACTCAAACTTCTCATCATTTATTCTTTCGGTGATTGTCACTAAAGTAACCGGAAAGTCTTTGAATGATTTCTTAAATACTTATTTATATAAGAAAATCAATATGCAAAAACCGGAATGGGATTCAATCAACGATTATTCCTTCGGTTGCAGCGGCTTACACTTAAATTTAGAAGACATGGCAAGATTCGGTTTGTTGGTTTTAAATGACGGCTTATGGGACGCTGAACAAATCGTTTCTAAAGCTTATTTAGATGAAGCTCTAGATAAACATATAGCTGAACCTAATTCACCGCTTTATTACGGTTATCATTTCTGGGTATATAAATATGCAATGGCTGCCGGACTTTATCGTCAATACGTCATCATCGATAAACGTTATAATCTAGTGTTTGCAATGCAGGCATATGAGGAAAGAGATGTCTTAGGATTATATAATAATTACATCGTTAAAGCAGCTGAAAAAGGCTGGGAATATTGCGATTATTCTTTAAGGGATTTCATCAGAAAATTCAAATATAATTCTGTTGCTTTAATCGAAAAGGAAAAACAGACAAGATAGATTTAAGTTAATCAAGTTAAAAGCGGAAGTTTATAGACAAAATCCGCTTTTTTTGTTATAATAAATAGAAGTTTAAAAAGAAAGAGTCATAATATGGAATTAGGAAAAATCAATCAGTTAGAAGTTAAAAGAGAGGCTGATATCTCTTATATTTTAACTGATGGAGTTGAAGAAATATTTTTACATAAAAAAGAAGCTGAAAAAGCTTATTCAGTCGGTGAATTAATCGACGTTTTTCTCTATGACGACAATCAGGGAAGAATAACTGCTTCAACTAAACCACCTTCCATTTTTATTGATGAAGTTAAACTCTTAGATGTGGTATCTACTAATTATAATTACGGAGCTTTTCTATATTACGGTATGGTTAAAGATTTACTCTTAACAATCGACGATTTGCCCAAGAGTCATCGTTTTTGGCCTAAGCCTAATGATAAAATTTTCGTAACAATGAAAAATAAAAATAACCGTTTATTTGCTAGAATCATCTCAAGAAACGACTTAAAACACACCTTTAATCCGGAAAATGAGTTTTCTGTTAAAGATGAAGTTGAAGCCTATGCGATGTATTTTCTTGATAACGGTTTAACTGCTTTTACTGAAAAAGGACACGAGATTTTTATCCATAAGAATAATTTTCGAACCGATGTGAGAATTGGCCAAAAGTTGATGGTGAAAATCTTAAGTAAAAATGAATCAGGAAATTATTCCGGAACACTGATTGAACAAAAAGAATTGATGCTTGATAAAGACGCAGGAAGAATCTATCAATATCTTTTAGATCAAGGTGGCCAAATGGAATTTACCGATAAAAGCGATCCGGAAACAATTCAAAAACAATTTCATATGTCTAAATCAGCTTTTAAAAGAGCTTTAGGTCATTTGAAAAAAATGGATCAAGTGGAATTAAATATTAAAAATACTAAATTAAAAAGGTGAATATAAAATGGGAAGAGCACATGAAGTAAGAAAAGCAGCGATGGAAAAAACCGCCGCTGTTAAATCAAAACTATATGCAAAATTCGGTAAGGAAATCTATATGGCCGCAAAACAAGGTGGAGCGGATCCAGATAGTAACATTACCTTAAAAAGAATAATTGAAAGAGCTAAACAAAATCAAGTTCCGGCTGATGTCATCAAAAGAAATATCGAAAAAACAAAAAGTGGCGTAACTGAAGATTACTCACCGGTGAGATATGAAGGGTTTGGTCCAGGCGGTTCAACGATTATTGTTGAATGCTTAACAGACAACGTTAACCGTACCTTTGGTGAGGTTAGAGCTTGTTTCACTAAAACCGGAGGTAATTTAGGAGTTTTAAACTCAGTTACCTATCAATATACTTATTGTTCATATGTTATATTCAGCGGTTTAACAGAAGAAGAAACCTTTGAAGCGCTACTTGAAAATGAATGTGAAGTTGAATCAATTGAAGTCGATGAAGATGTCATTACCGTAGTTGGTGCGTCAAGCGACCTGGATCATATCTTAGAAAGTTTGAGAGATACAGGAAAAGAACTTGAGTTTTTCAATGATTCTGTTGTTTGGTTACCGATGAATACAATCGATATCAATGAAGATGACTTAAGGAAGTTTAATCATTTCCTAGCACTTGTTGAAGATATTGATGACGTTCAAGAAGTCTATCATAACGTAAACCTTGAAGAAAGCGAGTAAAAATAATGAACTTACCGAATAAATTAACAATGTTAAGGATCTTTATCGTACCGTTTATCATCATTGTCTATTTATTAAATAATGTAATTGACCAAGC
>JAVEVN010000058.1:0-5938 GCA_034005025.1 Candidatus Izemoplasmatales bacterium
AGCTCAAATTCAAAATGATAATCCAGAAATGTTCTTAGAAGTTATCAAAGGTACTGTCGATGGAACTGAATATACATTCGGTATTCCTTATATCGCACAAGCTTTAGTTCTTTATTACAATACTGAATATGTAACTGAAGAACAAGCTAAAACTTGGGAAGGCTTTTTAGAAGCTGCTGAAACCGCTAATAAACAAGCTCTTTCAATCACTGGTACTGATGGCTATAATAATTCATTCATTCTTTTAGCTAGAGAAGCTGAAACCGATGAAACATCACTTCAACTTTTTGAAGACGGTTCTTTAGAAAACACATATTTCATGGGTGACGATTCAGTTGCTAAAATGAAGTGGGGACAATATTTCTTCACTCATCCAAACGGAGCTAAAAGACCTACTTCTTCTGGTTGGGAATCAGAATTAGGAAATGAAGTATCACTTTCTGTAATCAGCGGTGCTTGGGATTATGAAGCAGCTGCTGCTGCATTAGGAGACAATTTAGGAATTACAGTTTTACCAACATTCACAATTGGTGAAGATCAAGCTTATGGAACTTGTGAAGCTGGCACAGTATTCCAATCAGGTTCATTCTATGATACAAAAGCTTTCTTTATGAATAAAGTTAGCCCTGAATTAGAATATCTTGAAGATATCTTGTTATACTTAACAAGCCCAGAAGTTCAAGAAGAATCTTATGAAATAGCTAATAATTTACCTGCTTATAAAAATGCTTTAGATGAATTTGATGCATTACAAGAAGATAATCTTGAAGCAGTTTTAACATCAGTTCAATTAAGAATGGCTGAATATTCAATTCCTCAACCTTTTGGTTTTTCAAGTGCATTCAATACGTTCTACTATCAAAAAGGTGCTCCTGATTTAATCATGGAAATCTTTGAAAATACCGATGGAAATTATACAACTGATGAACAAATAATTGCCCAAATGCAAATTATTGAAACAATCTGGAAAACAGGAGTTAACGAAACAACCGCTTAAAATATTCCATCCTAAGGAGAAATTATGAAAAAATTCACAGGTTTTTTTAAAAATATTGGATTAGGTATATCTCGGTGGGTTGTTAATTTAATTAAGCGTTTCATGGACGGTAGTATTGGCACTAAATTATCTCATTTCATTTTTGGGATCGGAAACCTCTTGCATGGTCAAATTATCAAAGGAATTATCTTTTTAATCATTCAAGGCGGATTTTTAACATTATTTATCCTTTCACCAGAAGTCAATAATACCCCGATTGGTTTTAAATCACTTAAGAACTTAATCACATTAGGTGATGAGGCTGGTGGTTTATTCTCTCCGACTGATAACTCGATGTTAATGCTTTTGTTTGGAGTTATCGTAATCGCTTTAATCTTTATGTATTTAGCAGTATTATTCGCTAGTATTAAAAGTTCTTATAAAGCGGATTTAGATAAGAGAGAAGGAAAAAAACCAACAAGTTTTAAGGAAGATATCGCTTCTTTACTTGACGATCGTTTCCATGTTGCTTTATTGACACCTGCTATTTTAGGTATTGTCGTATTTACAGTATTACCGACAATATTTATGATTTTAATTGCATTTACTAATTTTGATAAACTTCATAACCCGCCTGGCCAATTTTTAATTGATTGGGTTGGGTTTAAAAATTTCGCAGATATTTTTAGAGGTCAAGGCGAAATTGCCAATAGATTTGGGCCAGTGCTAACTTGGACTTTTATCTGGGCATTCTTCGCTACTGCCACTAACTATATCGGCGGTATATTACTCGCATTATTAATCAATAAAAAAGAAATAAAGATGAAAAAACTATGGCGAACAGTTTTTGTTTTAACTATTGCTTTACCACAGTTTATCACCTTGCTAGCGATGAGAAGTTTATTGCGTCTCGATGGTCCAATCAACGCTATGTTGGTTAATTTCGGACTGGTGGATGCGCCGATAGAATTCCTCGCATTAGCTAGCAGTCCTTGGATTGCTAGAGGTATGGTAATCTTGATTAATATTTGGATTGGTGTTCCTTATACGATGTTAATGACATCAGGTATATTGATGAATGTTCCTTCTGACCTTTATGAAGCTGCACAAATTGACGGAGCGACAAAAAGGCAGGCATTCTTCCATATTACCATTCCTTATATCCTCTTCGTTACCACGCCATATCTTATTACATCATTTATCGGAAACATCACTAGTTTCAACGTCATCTTCTTGTTGACAAACGGTGGTCCGGTAGTTCCTGGATGGCAAGCCGGCGAAACCGATCTCTTGGTTACCTGGCTCTATAAATTGACTATTGAACAAAGTGATTATAACATTGGTGCTGTAGTCTCAATTCTAACCTTCATCATCACCGCTACTGCTACTTTATTATCATATCGTCGCAGTAAGGCCTTTAAAGAGGAGGATGCTTTCCAATGATAGAAAATGAATTTAAAGAAAAACTAGAAAAAGAAGTTACTGCTGAAAAAGAATTGGTTAAACCAGTTAAATATCGTTCAGTAAAAGCTTCTAAAAGAGTTTCAACAATTATCTCTTATATTCTTTTAGTCATTTTAACAATCATCTGGTTATATCCGATACTTTGGATATTACTCCACTCTTTTAGGTCTGAATATACGGACGGAAACTTTGTCGGTTATATCGTCGGATATTATTTCCCTCGAGGATTCGGATTTGAAAACTACATTAAACTATTTACGGAAACTTTATTCTTAAGATGGTTTTTCAATACCCTATTAGTTTCTGTGTTCACCTTTATTTTATCGACAATGCTTACACTTTCAGTGGCTTATGTTATGAGTAAAATTAAATTCAAAGCCAGAAAGAAATTCTTGAGCATAGCGATAATCCTCGGTCTTTTCCCAGGATTCATGTCGATGATAGCCATCTATTATATTTTAAAATCAGTTCAATTAACTCAATCACTATTCGCTTTAATTTTAGTCTATTCAGCTGGTTCAGGACTGGGATTTTATGTTGCCAAAGGTTTCTTTGACATCATTCCTAACTCTCTGATGGAATCTGCTAGATTGGACGGAGCGACAAACGCACAAATATTCTCAAAGATTGTCCTTCCTTTATCTAAACCGATAATTATCTATACTGCTTTATTATCATTTATCGGTCCTTGGATGGATTTCATCTTTGCTAAGGTAATTTTAGGTCAAAAAGAAGAACTTTGGACGGTGTCAATCGGCCTCTATGATATGGTTTACGGAGGCCAAGTAAGTCCGAATAACTTTACAGTTTTTGCGGCTGGATCAGTAATAGTTGCAATACCGATTGTAACCCTATTCCTATCAATGCAAAAATACTATGTTGAAGGAGTTACCGCTGGCGCTGTTAAAGGTTAGAAAGGAAGATATTGCTTATGAAAAAAATGTTGATATTAATCCTGACCTTTATTGCTGGAATTACACTTATGTCTTGTAACAATAATAAAGAATACATTATAGAGGATCCTCTGCTTTTTGCAGAGGATTCTACTGATTTATACAGAGTATATTATGAAATCTTCGTCGCTTCTTTTTCCGATAGCGACGGTGATGGTTATGGTGATTTTAAAGGAATGATAAACCGGTTTGATTATTTGAATGACGGCGATGATAATTCAGGTAAATCATTAGGGATTGAAGGTATTTGGTTAATGCCAATTATGCCTTCGCCAAGTTATCATAAATACGACGTCTTAGATTATAAAGCAATCGATAGTCATTATGGTACAATCGACGATTTCAAAGATTTTATGGAAATCGCTAAAGAAAGAGATGTTTCGGTTATAATCGACCTTGTCCTAAATCATACATCAAACCAACATCCTTGGTTTAAGGCGGCTAAGAAAGCCGTTGAAGAAAATGACTTCGATAATAAATATGCCGGTTATTACACGCTGGTAAAAGAAGCTGAAAAAGAACCGGGAAAAACGTATTATCATTTTACTGGAGATTATTACTATGAAGGCAACTTCTCTTCACAAATGCCCGAACTTAATTTAGATAATTTATATGTTAGAGAAGAAATTATCGATATTATAAGTTTTTGGTACGATTTAGGAGTTACAGGTTTTAGGCTCGATGCCGCAAAATATCCTTATTATTTAGAAGATTCTAAAAATATCGAATTTTGGAATTGGTTTGTTGCAGAGTGTAAAAAGATAAAACCGGATACTTATATCGTTGGTGAAGTATGGTCAGGTGATTCATTGATCGCTCCATACTATCAAAGTTTCAGCAATTTCGATTTTGGCATGTCAGGAATTGACGGTGCTATAACCGGAACTGCTAAACAATATTTTACAGTTAATTGGTATGTTGATTACCTATCAAAATATCGAAGTATGATTGAAAATTTCAATCAATCAGCTATTTTAACTCCATTCATAACCAATCATGATATGGATCGAGCTGCTGGTTTCTTAAGCATTGATGATTATCAAATGCAGATGGCTGCTAATCTTTATATGCTGACCTATGGAAATCCATTTATTTACTATGGTGAAGAAATCGGAATGAAGGGTTCAAGATCAAGCGAAAATACTGATGCAAACAGGAGATTAGCAATGCTTTGGGGTGACGGCGATACTGTTAAAGATCCTTTTGGAACTACTTATGATTCTTCTAGTCAAGTAAATGGAACAGTCAAGTCGCAAATAGATGATCCTAACAGCCTTTATAACCATTATAAAAAATTGATTATGATTAGAAAAGCCAATCCGGAAATAGCAAGAGGAGTTTATACACCAATAATTTTTGAAGATTATCAAAACTTCGGAGGTTTCTTATCAACCTATAATGAATCTACTATTGGTATATTTCATAATATAGGAAACATGGAAATAATTATTGATTTAAGTGAGTACACCAATTTTGACTTTGAAACCATCAGAGCTTACATCGGTAAAGGGGAAGCAAGCTTAGAAGGAGAAACGCTGACAATTTCAGGTAAAACTTCAGTAATATTAAAGTAGTAAAAGCGTTTACATATTTTAGCAAATATACCTAAAGAGTTTGACAGTTTGACTATTTTGGTGGTATAATACATACAAGTTTTAAATTATTTTAAAATAAGGAGAGAAAAAAATGAAAAAAGTTTTAACATTATTATTAGGCTTAATGTTAGTTGTCACATTATTTGGTTGTGGCGAAACTACAACAGCTGAACCTGTATTATTAGAAAATACAGCTAAAGATTATTATCTAACTGGACAATGGAACGGTTGGGATACAAAAGAAGATGCAGTTATGACTGCTATCTATGCAAATGATGAAAGAGTTGCTTCTATTTCTGAAGAATTAGAAGGCGTTAAATTCTTATACATCCTTGAATTCACTCTTCCTGCTGAAGCAGCTGGTTGGGGCGTTAACTACATTATTGATGGAGTTAATACAACTCTTGATGGTAATTTAACTGTTAAGGTTATCCGCACAACTGCTGGAGATCCTAATGCAAGAGATTGGTGGGCACAAAGTCCTGAATCTGGTGAAATCACTAACTTAACTCCAGAAACATTGTTTATGCCTGATTTCGTAGAAACTGCTGAAACTTCAGATGTAGATGACAACGGCACTCCAGATGATGACACTGATGATGTAACTTACACTTCAAGTGCATGGAATGACAACCCAGCAGCTTTCGAAGCTGGTACATACTACGCAGTATTCGCTGAATTCGAAGATGGTACAAAAGGATTAGCTTTAATCCCTGTAACTGCTGAATAATTAAAATTTAAATTAAAAAGGACTCACTCTTTTATAAGAGCGAGTCTTTTTTTTATCTAATTTTATTCAAATCGGGAATCAATCTCTTCTTTGTATTTTTTTCATATAGATTAGCGATCGGAAATATTAATTCATCTTTATATAAATCGCCGATAAAGAATAAACTTCTTGGCTCATCATCTACTAAATCCTTAGCGGGAATCGCAATTACTGGATTTCC
>JAVEVN010000059.1:0-5874 GCA_034005025.1 Candidatus Izemoplasmatales bacterium
ATTGATTAAGTCTTCAATCGATATCATTCACACCACACCATCTCATCAATTCCCTAAAGGAATAGTTACACCGATCAAAAGACGACTTGAACTTTTAAATTGGGCAAGTAAGAAGGAAAATCGCTATATTATCGAAGATGATTACGATAGCGAATTTCGTTTTTTCGGAAATCCTATCCCGGCGATGAAGGGTATGGATAAGTTTGATAAGGTTATTTACTTAAATTCATTTTCTAAAACCTTATCACCTTCTTTTCGAATATCTTTCATGGTATTACCAGAAAGGTTGATTAATCTTTATCATCAAGATTTAGATTTTTTCAGTTCTTCAGTTCCGACTTTGAATCAACTGGTCTTGGAAAGTTTTATTAAATCAGGAGAATATGAAAGACATTTAAACCGGATGAAAAACATCTATAAAGCTAAAAGAGATTATTTGATTGAACTTCTTGAAACAAGCAAATTCAAAGATAAAATCGAAGTCTTTGGCGAAGAAGCGGGCTTGCATTTTTTAATAAAAGTAAGTACTGAAAGAAGTGAATCATATCTAATTAATCAAGCTAAAGAAAAGAGTATTAGGGTTTATGGCTTAAGTGAATATTACATTGAAAAACACGACGAAGAAGAAGATAAAATTATCGTTATCGGTTATTCAAACTTAAGTAATTCAAGCTTAAAAGAAGGCGTTAAAAACTTAGAAGAGGCTTGGGAAAATATTTAAATTTTATCTACTAAATGTAAGCGCTTTATGATAAAATATTATTTAAGGAGATTGTGCGAGAGATATGAGAATAAATGAACATCCGATACTTAAGTTTGATGAGAAGAAAAAAATAAATTTCACCTTCAATGGCAAGAGTCTTTCTGGTTTTGAGGGTGACACCGTCGCTAGTGCTTTAGTAGATAACGGCGTCATGCAATTTTCAAAAAGCGTTAAACACGGAAGACCTCGTGGGTTTTACTGTGCTATCGGCAATTGCGGACAATGCAATATGAAAGTTGATGGAATTGAGAATGTTAAAACCTGTTTAACTTTGTTAAAAGAGGGAATGGTAGTTGAAAGCGAAAAAAGCGAGGTGATAATCAATGATTGAAAAAGATTTGGTTATTATCGGTGGTGGACCAGCCGGTCTTAGCGCTGCTAGAGTAGCTTGTGAATCAGGGATGAAAGTTGCGATTTTTGAGAGAAGTTTTTCTCTTGGTGGTCAGTTGATTAAACAGTCTCATAAGTTCTTTGGATCAGAGTCGCAATATGCGAGAACCAGAGGAATTGAAATTGCGAAGATTTTAATTGAAGAACTTGCAAAAACTGATACTGAAGTTTTCTTAAACGCAACAGTAGTCGGTTTATATAAAGATAATATCATTACGGTTTATCAAGGTAATGAGTATTTCAAAGTTAAAGCAAAAGCGATAATTATAGCCACCGGAGCTAGCGAAAAGTTCTTGGCTTTTGAAAATAACGATTTACCGGGAATTTATGGAGCTGGAGCGGTTCAAACTTTGATGAATATCCATGGAGTTTTACCTGGTAAAGAAGTAGTGATGATCGGTAGCGGTAATATCGGTTTAATCGTTTCTTATCAATTGATTCAAGCTGGTGTTAAAGTGAAGGCTTTGATTGAAGCGGCTTCTAATATCGGTGGATATCAAGTCCATGCTTCGAAGTTGAGAAGACTTGGTGTTGATATCATTACCAACACGACTGTTAAAAGAGCTGTTGGCGATGGGAAGTTAGAAAAGATAATAACGGTAAAATTAGATGAAAAATGGCAAGAAATTGAAGGGTCTGAAGAAGAGATTACTTGCGATGCTTTATGTATTTCCGTTGGACTTTCGCCATTACATCAACTCCTAAGTATGGCTGAAGCCAATATGATTTATGTGAATGAATTAGGTGGGCTAGTTCCACTGAAGACTTGCGATTATGAAACTTCAATTAAACATGTTTACGCTGCCGGAGATGTTACAGGAATTGAAGAGGCTTCTTCAGCAATGGTTGAAGGAAAGATTTGCGGGTTGATGGCTGCTAAACATTTAGGTTTTATTCATCCTAGTTACGATGAATTAGAAGATAAACTCAATCAAGAATTATGCGTTTTAAGACAAGGACCTTGTGGTGAAAAAATCAGATGCGGTCTTAAAAAGGTGGGTGAACTGAGATGATTGAAAAAACTGGTGTACCAACTTTAGAAATGATAAAGAAGAAATTTCCTTATAAGGATGTTCTTGCTAGACCAAAAGCGATTATTGAATGCTATAGCGAGATTCCTTGTAATCCATGTGAGACTAGTTGTCCGTTTGGAGCGATTCTTATCGGTAGCGATATCAATCAAATCCCTCGGATTGATTTTAATAAATGTACAGGATGCGGAGAATGCGTTAAAGCTTGTCCAGGTCTAGCGATTATGGTAGCGATGATTAAAAACGGTAAGGCATATTTCAAGATTCCTTATGAAATGCTGCCGCTACCTAAAGTGGGAGAAAGATGGCTAGCGATCAATCGCTACGGCGAAGTCATCGACAAGCCTTGTCTGATTGAAAATGTCAGAACCCATAAAGACCATACAACAATTGTCACAGTATCGATTGAACAACCATACCTCTATGAATTTGTGACAATAAGGAGTCCTCATGAATAAAAAAGATATAATTATCTGTCGCTGTGAAGATATAAGTTTAGCTGAAGTTCATGAAGCTTTAGAGATGGGTTATACCACAGTTGAAGATATTAAGAGGGTATTAAGAGCGGGAATGGGGCCTTGTCAAGGACAGACCTGTTCACATTTGATCCAAGCTGAGATTGCTAAATACTTAAAAGTAAATAAAGAATCGGTTAAATTTCAAAAGACAAGACCACTTGTCACAGGCGTTGTCTTAGCCGATATAGCTAAAGCAGCTAATAAAGAGGTGGAAGAAGATGACTAATGCAAGCATTGTAATTATTGGTGCTGGTATCAGCGGATTATCCACAGCCTATAATTTAGCTAAAGCCGGAATGAAAGATATTCATGTGATCGATAAAGGATATTTTACCAATGGTTCTACTGGAAGATGCGGTGCTGGGGTTCGTCAACAATGGGCAACGAAATTAAACTGCATTCTCGCAAAAAAATCAATTGAGTTTTTTGCTAGAGCCAATGAAGAATTGGAATATATCAAAGACATCGAATTTAAACAAGAGGGTTATTTGATTTTAGCTACTACTGAAGAAGAAGATGAACAATTTACTAAGAATGTTAATTTACAAAATTCAATCGGTATCGAATCAAAGAAATTAACAGTTGAAGAAGCATTAAAAATTGTCCCTCATTTAAATCCAAAGAGTTTTGTATCCGCAACATTCTGTCCGACTGACGGACATGTAAATCCGTTTTTGATGAGTGAAGCATATTACTTAGCCGCGAAGAATTTAGGCGTGAATTTTCACTTCTATGAAGAAGTAAAATCAATTGAAACCAAGTCAAGTAAGATCACAAAAGTAATCACTGATAAAGAAACTTACATTACCGATAAAGTGCTTAATGCAGCTGGCGGTTACGCAGCGGAAATCGGCGAGATGGCAGGTGTGGAAATACCTGTATTCTCAGAAAATCATGAAATATTAGTAACTGAGAGAGCGAAGTCAATGCAAGGGCCGATGGTGATGAGTTTTTCAAAAAACATCTATTGCCAACAAGTTCCCCACGGATCGTTTTTAATGGGTAGATCTAATCCTGATGCATTGCCTTCTCATGATATAAGTTCTTCTTGGGAGTTCTTAGACGAGATGGCTAAAACGGTTAATGATATTTTACCTGAGGTTGCTAAACTAAGAGTTATCAGAACTTGGGGCGGGTCTTATAACGTGAGTCCAGACCGTCAACCGATTATTTCCGATACTGAAAAGTTAGAAGGTTTTTATATGGCTTGCGGATTCAGCGGACATGGTTTTATGTTCGCACCGATTACCGGTGAATTATTAACAGAGATTATCCTAGGAAAAGAAATTGATGAATATGCTAAAGAATTGCATATTGATCGCTTTAAAGAAAATAGAACGACTGATTATGAACATTCAGTAGTTTAAGAAAAGAAAGGAATGATTTATTATGGCAATTTATGATTACAGAACAGAACCACTTACTAATTTTAATGATGAGTCTAACAGGTTAGCTTATTTAGAAGGACTTAAAAAAGTAAGAAGTTATTTAGGTAAAAAGTATCCTTTGATTATCAATGGCGAAAGAATCTTTACTGAAAGAATGATTAAATCACTTAATCCTTCTAATCACAAAGAAGTTATCGGTGAAATATCACAAGCTTCTATCAAGGAAGCTGAATTAGCTATGGACTCGGCTTTAAAGGCTTTTGAAACTTGGAAGAAGACTCCGGCTACAGTAAGAGCTGACGTTTTATTTAAATCGGCTAACATCATGAAAAGACGTCGCCATGAATTATCGGCTTTAATGACTTTAGAAGCAGGTAAACCATGGGCTGAAGCTGATGCGGATACCGCTGAAGCAATTGACTTTCTAGAATATTACGGGCGTCAAATGTTAAAGTTAGAAAGAATTGATGATGTAGTTTTAAGCAGAAGAGACATGGAAAGAAATGAATACCGTTATATACCTTTAGGTGTAGGAGCGGTTATTACACCTTGGAACTTCCCATTAGCAATTCTTACCGGTATGACTACTGCAGCGATTGTCAGCGGTAATACCGTATTGTTAAAACCAGCTTCAACAACTCAAGTTATTGCCTTTAAGTTGTTGGAAATCTTGGAAGAAGCAGGTATGCCAAAAGGCGTCGTTAACTTTATTCCTGGTAGAGGCAGTGAAACTGGCGACTTCATCGTTAAGCATCCAAAGACTAGATTTATCTCATTTACAGGATCTAAAGCTGTCGGTCAAGATATCTATGAAAACGCAGCTAAAGTTAGAGAAGGACAAATTTGGCTTAAACGGGTAATCGCTGAAATGGGCGGTAAAGATGCTATATTAGTCGATGAAAATACAGATTGTGAAATGGCAGCTTCTGCGATAGTTACTTCCGCTTTTGGTTTTTCTGGACAAAAATGTTCTGCTTGTTCAAGAGCGATAATTCATGAAAACGTTTATGATGAAGTAGTTAGATTAATTAAAGAAAAAACCGAAAAAATTAAAGTTGGCAATCCAGAAGATTACGCTAATAACATGGGGCCAGTGAACGATCATTTAGCTTTTAAGAAGATTAATGAATATATTGAAATCGGGAAAAAAGAAGGTAAACTATTAACTGGCGGAACTTCTAGTGACGAATTAGGTTATTTCATCAATCCGACTGTCTTTATCGACTTGGATCCAAAAGCAAGAATCATGCAAGAAGAAATCTTTGGGCCGGTTTTAGGAGTGACTAAAGTTAAATCTTTTGAAGAAGGTTTAAGAGTAGTTAACGATACTGAATACGGTTTAACTGGTTCAGCTATCTCTAATAACAGAGAACATTTAGAAATTGCAAGACAAGATTTCCATGTTGGAAACTTGTATTTGAATCGAAAATGTACCGGAGCGATTGTCGGTTATCAACCTTTCGGCGGTTTCAATATGAGCGGAACTGATTCAAAGGCTGGGGGACCAGATTATTTGATTCTCCATATGCAAGGTAAGACTATTTCTGAAGCTTATTAATAAAACATTTAAAATGAGTACTTTTGACAGTACTCATTTTTTAATGCGTTTTATTTGTTTCGAATTCGAAATATTGTTATAATATAGATAGATATAAGGAGGTAATTATATGTTAACAACTTTTAAAGCTAAAGCTCATAAATTAGCTGATGGCATGCAAGTAGAAACAGAATCAGGCGGATTTAAGATTCTTTTTGATGAACCGGAAAAAATGGGTGGAACCAAT
>JAVEVN010000060.1:0-5871 GCA_034005025.1 Candidatus Izemoplasmatales bacterium
AAACTTTAAACAATTATTTAGTCCATCTGGCGAGGACTTTTATATAGTCCTTATCCTATATTATTGAAAAATAGGTTTTTTACCTTTGTTTTATTTTTTAGGTTGACTTTTTATAGTTATTCTCCTTAACTGATTTAAACTATCTACAATTATTGATTGTCTTTGCTTTTTATAATCAAATTTACCATTGATTAAATAAACCTCGCCTAAAACTAAAGAAACTGATGAATAAAGATTAGGGAAAACAACTCCATCAAGACTATTTATCTCATCTTCAAAAACAACAAAAGCCATATCTTCGCCATTCTTTGTTTTATAAACTTTAATCTTGCTGATAACAGCCACGAAACTCAAGTTATTTGATTTTGAATCTAAAATTTCCGATAAAGTCGATAATTTTTTAGATTCAATTAAATCTCGATAATTATGGATCGGATGATATTCAAAGTTCAAACCTAACAATTCTTTTTCTTTAGTTTGCAAGAAATCAAATGGATATTCATCATATTCAATATATTTAAATTCTCCTCTTTTGCCAAATGAGATAAAACTTTGTATATTTGTTATATTTTGAATTAAAGTTTTTTTGTTTATGTTAAAATCAGCAAATACGTTTGAAAAAACTAAAGCTTCAATAACATTTATTCCAATGTCATTTGCGCGAGAAATAAAATCAACAAAACTTTCAACATGAGCTTCATCCTGGATAAAGCTTATGTTTTTAGCCATTATTTCACCAATGCCTTTAATCGCTTTATAAGGAAATCTAAGATTGTTTCCTTCAAATTGATAAGTATCTTTTGATTTATTGATCCTAGGAGGCAAAACGCTAATCCCCATTTTTTGGCATTCCATTATATACTTTTTAGTTCCAGTTACTGAACCTATCTGTGAGTTTAATAATATAGATAAAAAGTATTTTGGATAATTTGCTTTCAAATATGCCATCCAATAAGCAACATAACTATAAGCAACCGCATGACTTTTGTTAAATCCATAATTAGCAAATTTAACTATATAATCATATATTTGTTCGCCCGTGTCTTTTATATATCCTTGATTAACAACTCCTGCAACAAACTTTTCTCTTTCTTTTTCCAAGGTTTCTCTGTTTTTCTTACTTACAGCTCTTCTTAATACATCAGCTTCTCCAAGAGAATATCCCGCAAACTTATTAGCTATCTTCATTATTTGTTCTTGATAGACTATTATTCCTTGTGTGTCTTTTAATATCGGCAATAAATCAAGATCGATATAAGTTATTCTCTCCTCTTTATTTCTTCTCCTAATAAAACTTGGAATATTCTCCATAGGTCCAGGTCGATATAAGGATATACATGTCGCAATATCAGAGAACTCCGATATCTTCATATCTCTCATTAAATTCATCATGCCGTCTGATTCAAGTTGAAAAATCCCCACTGAATTAACATTCTTTAATAATTCAAATGTTGGTTTATCATCTATAGGTATTCTGTAAATATCTATTTTTTTATTTTCATGTTTTTCTACCAAATCAATTGTATCGGCTATAATAGAAAGGTTTCTAATTCCTAAAAAGTCAATTTTCAATAAACCTAGACTCTCTAAATCACTAGCTTCATATTGAGTCTGAAGCATATCCAATAAACCTTTTTGAGTAGGCGAATAATTATGAATATTATCTTCAGTTATGATTATTCCAGCCGCATGAGTAGAAGTATGTCTACATAAACCGTTTAATTTTTCAGCGATTGTCAATAATTTATTTATTTCAGGGTTATTCATATAATATTGATATTTTTTAGGATTTTTATTTTTATATTCTTCAATAGAATTATTAGTTTCAGAAATTTTACTTGTTACGTCATCAACAATTGTACTTGAAACCCCAAGCACTCTAGCAACGTCTCTTACCGCCGATTTACCTTGGAAAGTACCGAAAGTAATAATGGATACCGTATTTTCATAACCATATTTATTTGCGACATAATTTATAATTTGATCTCTTTTATCATCAGGAAAATCCATATCGATATCAGGCATAGTTATTCTTTCTGGATTCAAAAATCTTTCAAAATACAAATCGAATTCCAATGGATCAACATCAACAATTCCTAAAGTATAAGCAACTAAAGATCCCGCCGCAGAACCTCTACCAGGTCCGACTAAAATTCCTTGTTTTTTAGCATATAAAACAAAATCCCAGACAATTAAAAAATAATCTTCATAATTCATTTGGTTTATTACGCCAAGCTCAAAATCTAATCTCTCTTTATACTCTTGATATTTTTCATCATATAATTTCTTCTGCTTTAATCTTCTTACTAAACCTTTATTTGTAAGCTCAGCTAATTTTATTTTAGCCGAAACTCCCTTCAATGGATATTTAGGTAAATAAAGATTAGAAAAATTGATATCTACATTGCAAGATTCAATTAACTTCAAAGTATTTTTTATTGCGTCAGGATAATTAGAATATACATTATCAAGTTCATCAATATTTCTTAAATATAATTCTTCTTCCTCTCTTGTGAAAAAGCCTTCATAACTCTTTTCTTTCTGAAGGATTTGACTTAATACTTTTGACGCCTCTTTGTCTTCTTTATTTAAATACAAAACATTATTAGTGATTACTGTTTTCCCGTAACCTTTTAGTTTTGGGGCTATTTTAAGTTCTGTCGTATAATCTCTTAGGTCTAAACCGAGATATGTTTTTTCAAATATGTCGGAGATTTCGTTTATAGTTGACTCAGCTAAATCATCTTTATCATTATAAAAATAATCGAATAAATCTCCTCTATCCGTAACTATAATGCAAACTAAACCTTGATGATTTTTTTTAATGAATTCCTCATCTATTTGATTATTTCCATCGCCGAAATAAGAGCTGATTCTTATTAAATTATTATAACCAGCATTATTCATCGCAAATAAGATTAAATTTTGTTCTTTGAAGTTTTCTCCTTCAAGAATTACTTCTAAGCCTATAAGCGGTTTGATATTATTTCTCAAACAAGCTTTATAAAACTTTATCACACCATACATATGATTAATATCAGCTAACCCAAGGGTTTTAAAACCTAAAGAAGCTGCTTTTTCAACAGCTTTATCTATATCTATTAAACTTCCATTAAATGAATAAGAACTTTGTAAATAAAGATTGAAATCTATCATTATCTTCACCAAAATTATTATAACATAATGAAAGTGAAAATAATTATTTTTTCCTTAAAATTAAAGCTAGTCCAACCACAAGAATAATTAAAAATATATATTTATAATATTCTTCAAATTGATTTTCATTAGTTTCTTCGACTTCAGCGATTATTTCAATTCTAAAATTATAGGTTCGATACACTTCTCCATCAAGAATTAATTCTAACTTATAATCTCCGTTTTCACTAATGATTACTTCACCTGTCACTTCTTCGCCATTCAGATAAGCTTTGCCAAAAATATCTATTTGTGTTTCTTGATAGGTTTCATTATTTTCAATTCCGCTAACGCTTGGAATAATTGTAAAACTAATTTCCTCTTGATAATTATTTATACCTATTAACGTCAAAGTGTAAACACCAGGTAAATCAATCAAATCTGAAGAATATATTTCATCATTCAAAAACATGGCTTGGGAATTACTGAAAATTCTTATCGGAGTCATAAATTCTGAATCCTCCATCAATTGTTCTTGATCAGTTCCGTCATTATAAACAACATCAGGTAATATTACAAAATTAACTTCTTTATGATAATCATTTTCGCCTTTTATAATTAAAGTATAATTTCCAACTTCAGTTAAGCTTGATCCGATTAGGTATTCATCACCATTTATGTATAATTCGCCAAAACTAAAGACTTTAACCGTGCCTAAATACCCCTCTTCATATCTTATCCCATTTATCATATAGTCTGGATGAAGTGTGATTGTAAATGAAAAATTATAATCACCATCATTTATCTCAATAAAGTAAATTCCTGGATAACTTAAATCTATTTCTTCAACGTCAACGCCATTAATTAGTGCTTGTCCCTGAAATTGATAGCTAAAAGTCGCTATGAATTCATTGTTTATATTTAAATTATCAATTATCTTCAATTCATTGTTATAAATTATTTCAGAATTGCTTGTTTTTAAAATCAAACAATAATTATGATTGTTATAATTAATCGGTTTATAGTTTAAGTATTCTTTTGTTAAAAGATTTCCAGAAAAATCATACTTTAACAAGACGGTTTCTCTATAAACAGGTAGGGTGTAACCATCGGAAGGATAATATATATCACAAACAATGATAAAACTTGTTTCGCTTGTTAAAGCTAGATATTTGAATATCTCAATTCCGTTATCATCAAAGGCAGATTCATTTATAAGAAGTCCAGTTGAATCGTAGATTTTCAAATATCCATCGATTTCAGTATCATTAGTTGCACTCCCATATTCAATGGAATAATCATTATATTCAAAATATGAAATATTATTATAAGATATGGAAAAAAGCTGATAAATCAGAAGTAAAATCTTTAACATTCCGAGCATAAAAAAAACCTCCTTTTAAGTAAATATTACTTAAGAGAAGGTTTATTTCTTTATTTAGTTATTATAGTAAAGCTAAGGTATCTCTCGCTATCATAACTTCTTCATTTGTAGGAACTACAAAAACTTTAACTTTTGAATCGTCCGCGGAAATTAATCTTTCAACTCCACGGCAGTCATTTCTTTCTTCATCAATTTTAACTCCTAGAGCGATAAGGCGATTGCAGATGTCTGATCTTGTTGTTTTAGCGTTTTCTCCAATACCTGCAGTAAATACAATTGCATCAGCTCCGCCCATATAATTGTAATAACTAGCAATATAATCTGCAATTCTTTTTGCTTGAACAGCAATTGCTAAAGCAGCCCTATGATTGCCCTTGCTAGCAGCGTCAACCAAATCTCTCGAATCTGATGATACTCCCGAAACGCCAATATAACCCGATTGTTTATTCAAATAATTTGTGATTTCTTTAGCGGATTTGTTTTTCTTCGCCATCATATATTCTATTAATGCTGGATCAACATTTCCTGAACGAGTTCCCATCGGTATACCTTCAAGCGGAGTGAATCCCATTGAAGTATCAACTGACTTACCCTCTTTAACAGCGCATATCGAAGCTCCGTTGCCGATATGAGCTACTACAACATTTACTTCTTCTGGTTTCTTACCCATTATTTCTGCGACTCTATGAGAAACATATTTATGTGATGTTCCGTGGAAACCATATTTTCTAACTTGATATCTTTCATACCATTCATAAGGAACTGCGTAAAGATAAGATTCTTCCGGCATTGTATGATGAAAAGCAGTATCAAACACACCTACTTGTTTAACATTTGGGAGAATTTCTTTGAAAGCTTTAATTCCCGTTAAATTCGGCCCTAAATGTAAAGGCGCTAAATCGATAATGCTTTCTAAATATTCTATTTTTTCAGTTTCTAAGACCAATGATTCTGCAATTTTGTCACCACCATGTACTACGCGATGACCAACTCCAGAAATTTCATCAAAAGAAGCTATTACTTTAAGTTCAATTAATTTTTCTAACAATATATTTACCGCTTCTGCGTGATTAGCGATATCTCTGGTTTCTTCGACTTTATCACCGTTAATTTTGATTGCAAAAACAGAATTTTTCATTCCTATTCTTTCAACTATACCGCTAGTAATTAATTTTTCGCTAGGCATTTCCAATAATTGAAACTTCAAAGATGAACTACCTGCGTTAACTGCCATTATTTTTTTCATTATTTTCCCTCACTCTATAAAATTCTATTTTGTTAAACCAGTCATTCAACTGATTGATTACTTTAAACATTTCTTCTTCGTTATTAAAATCAGGTAAATCAGCAAC
>JAVEVN010000061.1:0-5860 GCA_034005025.1 Candidatus Izemoplasmatales bacterium
ACAACCACTAATTGCATATCGTTAGTTTCAAAAGGATTTTTTAACCGATAGAGTTCGCCAAATTGTAGAAGTTTTCGATGATTTTTGTAAAAACTTACTTGCTTTTTAATCACTTCAGTTTCAAATTTGGTTAATGTAGTTATATCTAATTCATACCCTAACAAACCAAAAGCACTGACATTAAACCTAGTTTCAAGTGGCGTTTTTCTTAAGACTTGTGCTGATGGAATATCGCTAACATGAGCGCCTACAGTTGATTGTTTATATCCATAATATGTACCATATTGAATCAACATTCTTGAATATGCATCCGTATTATCAGATGTCCAAATCTGCGGCATATAATATAGCATACCCATATCAAATCTATTACCACCACTCGCACAAGATTCAAACAGAATTTCCGGAAATTTATCAGTTAATCTCTTTAACAAATCATAGAGACCTAACTGATATAAATGCAGTAATTTTCCTTGAGATAATTCATTTAAATCCCCTGAAAAAACATCTGAAAAATTTCGGTTCATATCCCATTTGCAATATTTAATATTAGCTGAAGTGAAAAGTTCTGATAAAACATTTTCCAGATAATCGACTACATCTTTATTTCCCAAATTTAAAATTAGTTGATTTCTCCCTAATGATTCTTTAATCAAAGGATGTCTTATAACCCACTCTGGATGAGTTCTATAAAGATCGGAATCATAGTTTACCATCTCTGGTTCTACCCAAATTCCAAAATCCATGCCTTTTTTATTGATTTTATTGACCAATTTCTTTAATCCCAAAGGAATTTTCTTCTTATTGATAAACCAATCACCTAAAGAAGAAAAATCATTATTTCTTCTACCAAACCATCCGTCATCCAAAACGAATAATTCGATACCCAGTTTAGCTGCTTTTTTTGCTAAACTAAGTATTTTTCCTTGATTGAAGTCAAACATAGTTGCTTCCCAGTTATTAAATAAAACCGGACGCTCTTTATTAGAAAAGTCCGGTTTAATGATATGTTTATCAATCAATTTATGAAATCTTAGACTTAAACCATTAAAACCTTGATTGCTGAAGGTTAAAGCCACTTCAGGAGTGACAAACTCTTCTCTTGATTTTAACTGCCAATAAAAATCAAAGGAATTAATTCCCATTTGTACTCGAAGTATCGAGAATGGATTTCTTTCAATGTTAGCTTCAAAATTGCCGCTATAGATAAAGGAAAAGCCATAACAATCTCCGCTATTTTCAGTTGTTTTTTCTTGATGTATTACAACAAAAGGATTGTGATCGCTTGATGAAACTCCCTTTTTTGAATCAATTTTAATTATACCTGGATTTATCTTTTGTGAATTAATTTGCCTTTCATTAATCCAAGCACCATCAAAAGTTGTGAGATGATAATCATCATTTACCAAATCTAAATTCATACTTAAGATTTTTTCAATCATGATTTCTTTATCGCTATCATTAGATAGAACAATTCTTCTAGTGATAACATCTTCTTCGTAAAAAGATGAATAATACATTTTTATTTTCAAATTAAAAACCTGATCTTTAAGTTCTATCATCAAAGTTTCAGTATTATCATTCCTAGCTTCTGGTAACGGAGAAAACGATGGTTTATCAGCTAAAATTTCATAATTTACATAATGAAAATCGTTTAATCTTGAACCATCAAAATTTCTAATATGGACCATGGGCTCACGAAAATCGCCTTTGCCAAATGTCGGCATTTCTAAAAAAGCTGTATTTAAGTTAAATGTTTTATCATCTTTTTCATAAATAATTTGTGAACCAACTTCTAAGCCATGTTTCAACTCTAAGGATTTATAGTTAGAATCTAAGGATATCTTCTCGCCATAATATAAAGAGCCAAGATGATTGCTTGGCAATATTTTAAGACAATAAGATGTATTCATTGTCTGAATATGAAATACTTTTTCATCATTAAAATATTTAATCATGGCTTACCTCAATATTCATTCAGAGATTTTTTTATAAAATGGCTTAATAATAAATATAATTAAAGCAATAGACATTAGAACCAGTAGAATAACTGATAAAATAACTTGCAAATTAGAAAAATAGGTTGTTCCCAAGGTTATGTTTGTCAAAAGTATATGAGTCAATAAAGCTGGCGAATACATGAAAAAATAGCTTAGATTAACAGTTATTACGTTCATCAAAGCAAGAAAAGGTAAAAGCGAAAATATAATAATATAGCCAATATACATCAACATCATTTTTACATGATTATTCGCTAAAATTGTAATTGATTGACCAATCAGTATATGAATAAAAATGCTTAATAAATAAACTAAAATAAACAAAATATAACTGATATCAGCTTGTAAAACAAAACCAATTACTATGAGATATAAAACCAAAGGAATTAACTGTAAAATTAATGAGCTGGCCATTTTGCTACAAACCAGTTTCAATAAAGTAAGATTATTTTCTTCTTTTATTATCAAAGTTTCATCTTCTTTTTCGATAAAGAGCAATATTGAATGAGTTATAACTGGTAAGATAAACAAAGACATATAGATAAATAGTAACTTGTCTATTGTAGGGAAAATACCGGTAGCTACCGCAAAAATAATTGAAACAATAATTACCATATACAAAATTCGATATTTATAAAAATTTATTAAATCATTTTTAATAATCTTTATCATTTAATTGCCTCGATTCTTTTAATTAAGTCATAATTTAAATTTCTAATAACTTTAATATCAATAATTGATGATGAATCTATTTTCGATATAAAAGAACTAAATTTATCATTATCTAGATTTTCTAGAACTTCTATGCCATTATTCAGATAGCTAATTAAATAATGGTTAATATAGTTATTCAAAACATTTGATCTATCAATTTCTAAAACTTGATTAACAGAATTTAGGTAGAATAGATTGTTTTCAATTAAATTTAAATTAAAATTGTTGTTTATCATTAATATTTTACTTGTTTTCTTAAGAATTGGCAACAACTCTAGGTAAAACAGTTCGATTTCTTTTTGAGAAAATATGTTAATAAATTCACCAAAACTGAGATATCTTTCTTCTTTAATAGATAAGTAGACACAAGTTAAAACTAATAGCTTAAATTCTTGATTATCGTTCATAGCGTCAATAATTTTCTTGTTTAGATAACCTTTTAGATATGAAATGTCTTTAAAACTATATTTAATTAAGTTTTTTATTAATTTTTTATGATTCAGGAATAGTATTTTAGTCATCTTTTTCAATTCATTAGTTTTTTCATGGATATTTAAGAAAATATCATCAGCCAAAATATAATTTTCGTTGATATTTAAATTGAAATCCTTCACTAATAAGAAAGTCATATTTCTTTCTGGACAGTATTCAATTAAACTAACTGAATTATCAATTGATGTTATATTTTTATTATGTCCAGTTAAAATGAAATTAACAAAATTTAATATGTCTTCTCTTGGATTTTTTGATAGCAACAATCTTTCAGGAAATTCATAGTATAACGAATCGATAACCATCAATATATTCTCAAAGTTTTTGTTAGTTCTAGAAAAAGAGTGAATTTTTTTAAAAAATCGCGCTTTTAAAGGCTCAACACAGTATTCGTTAATCAGTTCTAATGATTTAAAATCTTTCAAATGATTAGATATGATACTAAAATAAGCTTTGCTTTCATTATATAAAAGATATAAGTTATAAAACATCTCAAAAAGAGCGTCCTTTAGGTCAATTATTTCATAGATATGGATTTTTCTTTCGTTAAATAAGTCAATTTGCTTAACTATTACGTAATCCATCATAGCTACAAATAATTCCTCTTTATTAGCAAAGCGATAATAAAAGCTGCCTTTATTTATATTAGAGGCTTTTATAATTTCATTTATTGAAGCTAAATCATAAGACTTCTTTGAAAACTCATCAATAGTTGCGTTGAACAATTCTTTATTATCAAGTAAAAGTTGAGTTTTATCTTTATTTTTCATTTGTAATCACCACTTTATACTACATAGTCTATACCATATGGTATAATTATACAAGAACATTTGAAAAAAGTAAAGAAAAAAATGGCAATTACCTTTTATCAAGAGTAATTGCCTTAAATTTAGTTAGTATCTTCTATTGAATAGATTTAAGTTTTAAGTTAAACATTTTGTTGAAGAATTCTCTTAGGTTCTGTTCATCATAACTGTTTGCAAAACCCTTAAAATCAACAATGTATGTTTTGCGATCTTGTGTTTGAATCATGAAGAAATCTTTAGATTGTTTAATTGTTGCAATATTACTATAAGGTACTGTGTAGCTCTTTACGTTGGTAACATCAAATCCATCATCTTTGAATAGGTAAGTCTGCAACATTGGATTTTCTACTAATGGCGACTTCTTAAGCATCCTGTTTGTAGTAAGTTTTTGCATTAACCAAGTTAATAGATAATATGCAATCAAAATCCCTATTAATAGTGCCGCATAGCCCCATTGTTGCTGAACTAACATATAGATTGCAAAGCCAAATGAAATAACAGTGATGATAATAAAATTTTTAAGCATATAAGATTTTGAATAATATTTGTTGTACCTGATAATCAAATCTCGATCATATTTAGTGTTATTTAGTATTTCCATAAAAAACTCCTTTATATTTTTAATTTCTTTATAAGAAATGGATATATTCCAATTCCTACTACTACCATTATAACATATCTTAAGAAATCTAGTAAACTTGCTGAGATGCTTAACAATGCTTGATTTTCAATAAGTTCTTCAGGATCTACTATCAACAAGAATAATTCTTTAAGTCCCAATCTAACAATCATCACGACAGCTACGCCTAGTATAAATCTTAAGATATTCTTAAATAAATTTTTGTGATTTTCAAAATTAATATATTTGTGCTCAATCTTAACGCCAATGATAAAACCAACTAATACCCCAATCATCTCAGATAGGGAAGATGTGCTTTCAAAGAATTCTTTCGATTGGAAAGTTGTTCCGCTATATTTCAGAAGATTTATTATATAGTAAGCAAACAAGAAAACTCCAGATATAATTAAGATTATTTCATATATTCTTGATAGATCTTCTTTTTTACTTAACCAGCGATACATACAATAAGTTATTACAAATCCTAATAAACCGCCTACAATAACGTCAGTCAAATAATGTACACCTAAATACATTCTACTAATGCCTACTAAAACAGTTATAACAATAGCTACTATCAACAACCATTTTTTTCTAAAGAATTGATAGATTCCAAAGAAAACCGTTGAAGCTGATTGAGTATGACCACTAGGCATTGAATATCCAGGAGATGTTGATGGTCTTAAATTAGTGATTGTAGAATCTACTAAATAAGGTCTCACCCTCATAAAAATTACCTTTAGTATGCTATTTAGCCCTAAAGAAATAAATACAGTGATACCAAGTCTTTCACCAATCTTCTTATCAACTGACCAGTAAATTCCACCGAGAAGACCTATAACGACTTCTTCTTCGCCAAAAAATGTGAAGAAGATAAAAAGATAATCTAAAAAAGTATTGCTAAAGCTTTGTAGCCAATGAATAATTTCTAATTCAAAAGGCATATCATCATCTCCTTATAGAATAAATCCATAAATTATTAATCCAAGTACACCAGATAACAAGACAACGAATACTGGATGTACTTTTTTCCAGATTTTTGTCATTGAAAATACAATAGCAAATATTAATATAGTTTCCCATTTGAATGCAAAAGTTGATAGATCTTTTACAGAGACATTAAAGATACTTTTTATTAAAAAGCCAATAGCTACAGAAAAAATTACGCCAACGACAACCGGCTTTACACCTGTTAAAAAACCGACAACAAATTTATTAGTAGCGAATTT
>JAVEVN010000062.1:0-5805 GCA_034005025.1 Candidatus Izemoplasmatales bacterium
TTTTTTAAAATGTTTTATTTCTTAAATCTGCCAAAGGTCATTTTCTCGATATTAAGTTGATAAGGTTTATTCTCAATTGCATTTTGAAAAGCTTTAATAATATTGATAGTTTCAGTCTTATTTTCTACTGAAAAGTTTAATCTTAAAGTATTAATCTTATTATCGATTAATTCTTTAACAAAATCAATCAAAACCAATGGTCGAGAGTGCAAAATTTTTATATTGCATAAGCCGTCATTAATTAATGGATACATTTCTCCATAACGATCTTTTAAGTAATATTGGTTTTGATGACAAAGATTACAACCAAGATTTGTATCATAAGTTTTTGCGATTGGACAATATTTGCTGATCATCAATTCTTCTCTACCATAAACCACCTTTTCTAAGTTAGGATAAACATCAAATTTATCATGATATCTCTCAGAAATTGATTTGATTAAACTTTGATTTAACTCCTGAGATAAAGTTATCCTTTTAACTCCACTATTGTGAAGTAGATGAATTGCATAAATATTATTTACATTCATATACTCGTCGCTGACAATGAAGTTATTTAATTCTTTATTACTGAGATAACCAACTTCAGAAATTACAACATTTTTATCTTTAAGATAGTTTCCAAAAGGTCTAATTCGCAAATGTTTTTTGAAAATAGTCATATTTGAATATGCTAACTCATCGATTTTTAAGGATTCATCAAGATAAATCTCTTTTATGCCTAACTCAATCGCAGTTTCTAATTGTTCTAAAGTTTGAACATAAGCCACCATTTTGACTTCTGGAGAATATGATACATTTTCCTGATCAAAATTCAATTTTTGAATGATTGTCCTTTCGGGTCTTAAAACCCTTAAGTTATAGAGTTTTTCAATAACTTCTCTTCTTAATTCATTAATAATCTTTATCGGTATAAATCCTAATTCATCAGTTACTACACTTAAACTTTTCCATTCAAAAGCTGTGTTTCCCAGTTTAGAAAAATGTTCAAGAATATTTGTTTTAGTAAGTGGTTGTTTTAAAGCTTCAGGAATAATGAAGTCGCTTTTTACGATTAATTGATTCCCTAAATCATCGCTAACTTCAATTGTCAAACTTTGATTTACATTGGCAATAATTTTTCCATTGATAAATATTGGAGTGAAATATTCATTAAAATATTTTTGTAAAGAGTTTTCTAAATCAATATCAGAAGTTTTAACGACTTTTGAATTCACATCAACTAAATCTTTGGAATCTAATATCACCGTTTCTCCGGCAAAAGCAGTAGAAACATTTTTATTGTTAGAGATAATTCTTGAGACTGTCATGCCTCTGTCGGTTTCACCTAAAAACCTTATTCCATCCCCAACTCTTAAAACGTCATTCAATAAAACCGTGACTTTTCCTCTATTAAAACCTATGACTTCTCCAACGCTTACACCTTGATGATTTGGCCTATTTGTATTGGTAATATTTTTAGGCTTTTCATTAAATAAATAACCTTTAGTTTGTTCGCGATTAAAAGTTCTTTTAAGTAAATCATTTTCTTGTTCACTTTTAAAATTTATCTCTTCATTATAATAATTACTAATAGCTTTCCGATAACTTAGCACAGATTGGACCACATATTCAGGTTTTCTCATTCTGCCTTCAATCTTTATAGAAGCAACTCCAGCTTCAATTAATTGATCGATATTTTCCAAGGTGGAAAGATCTTTAGCTGACAAAAGATAGCTTTTCTCTTCAACTAGTAAATCATCTTTATAAAGTTCATATGGCAACCTGCAAGATTGAGCACATTCGCCTCTGTTACCAGATCTTTGACCAATCATTGAAGAGAAATAGCAATTTCCTGAATAAGAAATGCAAAGAGCTCCATGGACAAATACTTCAAGTTCGATGTCGACATTCTTTTGGATAAATTTAACTTCTTCAAGCGAAGTCTCTCTAGCTAAAATAATTCTTTTAACTCCTAATTTTTTCAAAAATTGAGCTTGTTTAGCGTTTAAAACATTCATCTGTGTAGATGCGTGTAAATCGGTGTTTGGGTATCTTTTAGAGAAGATTTCTAAAATGCCTAAATCTTGAATGATAAACGCATCGACATTATTCTTTACTAAAATATCAGCGTATTCTATCAATTCTTGAATCTCATCGTCATAAACGATTGTGTTTAAGGTAACATAGACTAAGACATTTCTTAAATGCGCATATTCAATCATCTCAATTAGTTCTTCAATCTCAAAATTCGTCGCAAATGATCGCGCTCCAAATTTTTTGCCTGCTAAATAAACAGCATTAGCTCCAGCATTAATTGCGCCGATAAAAGATAATCTATCCCCTACAGGAGCTAGCAATTCTATTTTTCTCATCAATGTCACCTCAAACTTTTAACAATATCATTATATCATTTATAACACTCTCATAAATATAAATATTTTTAGAATATCTAAATTTTATAACTTATCAATAATTTTCTTTTATCCGGATTAAAATAATATGGTTAAATTAAAAATAATGTTATAATAAAAAAGGTCAAATTGATATAAATATTATTTAATTAGGAGGTTAGAAAGAAGTGAAAAGAAAAATTAAAGATTATGTTCTTTTAAATATTGGCATCTTGTTAGTTTCAGTTGGATTATATTTCTTTTTAATGCCTAATAATCTCGCTGTCGGTGGAGCTAACGGTCTTGCGATAGTAATAAATCAATTTTTACCAATGTTGCCGGTAGGAATAATAATGATTGGTATAAATTTAATATTATTTATCTTGGCTTTTATTCTAATTGGCAAAGCCTTTGGCGTAAAAACAATCTATTCAAGTTTTGCAGTATCGATTATTATCTTTGTTTTAGAAAAAGTATATCCTTTTACTGAACCCTTTACAGATGACTTAATAATTGAACTGATATTTGGAATTATTATAACTGGAACTGGAATGGGATTAGTCTTTAATCAAAACGCCTCAACTGGTGGAACTGATATCAGCGCAAAAATATTACATAAATTTTTCCATATTGATTTAGGGAAAGGCGTTTTTATCTCCGACATCTTTATCACAGTTTTAGCCGGATTTGTTTTTGGCCCTAAACTAGCATTCTACGCAGCTTTAGGCGTGTTGATTAATTCTTTTGTAATCGATTATATTATCGAAGGCTTCAATATCAAAAAAGAAGTAACGATTATTTCTAGTAAATTTGAAGATATTAAACAATATATAACTGAAGAATTAGACAGAGGTTTCACAGTGTTTTATGGTGAAGGCGGTTATTCAGGAGAAAAAAGAAATATTATTATCGTTATCATTAACAAGCGAGAGTTTATCAAATTAAGAGCTTATGTTTACAAACTAGACCCAGCTGTATTCTTAACGGTTAAGAACACTCATGAAGTATATGGTGAAGGATTTATTAAGTTTCAATAAAAAAATATTAAATAAAGGATTAAATATATGGACAAGAAGAATAAAGTATTAAATTTTTTTATAACGAGTTTTAATGGAATGGCAATCGGTTTGTTTGCGACATTGATTATCGGGGTTATTATCGGTCAAATCGCAAAAATTTTTATCGATGTTGATTGGATTTATACAAATCTTATAGCTTTATCAGATTTATTAAAAAGCCTAATGGGAATTGGCATTGGTTTTGGAATAGCTATAGCGCTTAAATTAGAAGGCATTAAATTGGTTATAGCCGGAGTGGCTGGTGGAATAGCAACATATTTTTATTATGATCCGATGGTTGCGTATTTAACAACGATAGCCGTTTACTTTGTTTTAAAATATCTATTAGCTAAAAAAACTCCTTTAGATATCTTGATTGTTCCTATAGTGGGAGCTTTGATAGCTTTAATAATTGCTAAATTAATCGGTTATCCCGTTCAAACAGCAATGACTTACCTAGGAGAATTAATCCAAAGAGCAACCAGTCTTCAACCATTTATTATGGGGATAGTTTTAGCGGTTATCATGGGTATAGCTTTAACTACTCCAATCTCGTCTGCGGCAATAGCGATAGCCATATCTCTTGGCGGAATAGCCGGAGGAGCCGCGGTAGTTGGCGGAAGTGTGCAGATGCTTGGGTTTGCGGTGATGTCGAGAAAAGACAATAATATCGGTACTGTCATCTCGATTGCTATTGGCACATCGATGTTGCAGTTTAAAAATATTTTAAGAAAACCGATAATCTGGTTGCCGACAATAATTGTCTCCGCTGTTTTAGGACCGATTTCAACCCTTGTTTTTAAGACGGAAAATATTCCAACAGGTGCGGGAATGGGAACTTCAGGTTTTGTAGGGCAACTCGGAACCTTTGAAGCGATGGGATTTAATTTAAACTCAATTCTTGCGGTTTTGATTTTGCAGATTGCATTACCGATAATTTTAGTATTTATTCTTGATGTAATCATGAGGAAAAAAGGCTGGATTGAAATTGGCGATTTAAAAATATAAATTATTAAAAATCAGAAATTTTCTGATTTTTTTTCTTTTTACTTTACATTTAATTAAAAAGTAGTAAAATAGAATTGTAAACATAAGTTTATAATAAAACAAATGTTAGCGGTGATAAAATGAAATTAAACGATAATGAAGAAAAAGTCTTAAAGATATTAGAAGAAGATCCTTTTATAAGCCAACAGAGTATTGCCGATAAGATGAATCTATCGAGACCGGCAATTGCTAATTTAATTAGCGGGTTACAAACAAAGGGATATATTTTAGGTAAACCATACATGTTAAAAAAGGAAAAATATATTACTTGTATAGGTGGCGCTAATATAGATTATAGTTTTAAACTAAAAGAAGACCTGATAATGGAAACTTCAAATCCTGTCTCTTCGGAAATATCTTATGGCGGCGTGATTCGCAATATTGCGGAAAATTTAGTAAGATTAAATGAACAAGTTTCTTTAATGACAGTTGTCGGAAATGATGTCTTAGGAAACAGACTTCTTAAAGACAGTAAAAAACTCATGGCTGTTTTTGCAAGCGACGCAATCGATAATTATAATACCGGCAGTTATTATTCAGTTATCGACAAATCCGGGAATATGAATGTCGGTTTTGCCGATATGGAAATCAATAATTTAATGGATAGAACTTGGGTTTTAGAACATAGAAGATTCTTAAACCAAAGCGATTGGTTGATAGCTGATGCCAATATTACAAGAAGCGGTATTGAAGCTTTGATTGAATATGCGGTTGATGAAGAGAAAAAACTATGTTTAATCGGTGTTTCTGGACCAAAAATGAAGAATATACCAAAAGATCTTTTAGGAGTACATTTAATTATTACTAATCTTGACGAAAGTCAAGCATACTTTAATGTTAAAGAAAAAAATCCCGAAAAATTAATTAAACTATGGCTTGAAAAAAATGTCACACAAGCGATAATAACTTACGGAAAAAAAGGTGTTTATTTTGGTAATCAATTTATGATTAGCCATCAAGAAGCATTATTGGTTAAAGAAGAAGATATAGTAGATGTCACTGGAGCTGGAGATGCTTTCAGCGCAGCGACAATTTACGGGCTAATAAACGAACAAGAATTGAATGAAGCTGTAAAACTAGGCGTAACTTCTTCGAGTTTAACAATCAAATCAAATAAATCAGTAAATCCGAATCTTTCGATAAATTTAATAAAAAAGGAGCTAAAAAATTATGAAAAATTATCTTGAAATCAAACCAGAAGTTAAAGCAGCATTAATGAATAACCAGCCTGTCGTTGCTTTAGAGTCAACGATTATTTCTCACGGTATGCCTTACCCTGACAATGTTAAAATGGCAAAAAAGGTTGAATCAATCATCAGAAATGAAGG
>JAVEVN010000063.1:0-5695 GCA_034005025.1 Candidatus Izemoplasmatales bacterium
GTTGCTTCTTGAGTCGCTTTGACAGTACTTAAAATGCCTCCGCCTTGTTTTAAGATTTCTAAATAATCAACTCCAGCAATCTTTTTAGCAAATTCATGTTCTCTTGATCCTCCAAATACTAAATGAGTATGGGAATCAATTAAACCAGGAATTAATATTGAATTATTTGCATCAAACATCTTAACTTTGTGATTTTGATATTTTTTATAATCACCTTGTCCAATCTTTTCAATAATTCCATCTTTAACTAAGATAAAAGCGTCATAAATTTCATTTATATCTTTCATTAAACCTCCTTTTACTGGAGGTAAATTATTATTTGTATAGATTGTTTTGATATTATAAATCAATACGTCATTCATAAATTAACCTACTTTACAAGAAATAATCAATGATTTTATCAATAGAAAAATCACGAAGTTTTAAATACTTCTCACTTGCCCTTACAACCTCAGCTAAACTGATATCTTCTGGGAAATCTATTTCATCAACATCATAATAATACTTTAATGATCTAACCAAAGCATCTTTTGGAATGAGTCCGACAATCTCAGCGCTAGGAACTTCCATGTGATATCTTCTAGCTTCCATTTTAACGGTCTCAAAAATTCTATAGATAGGATTTTTCTTAAAATTTAAAATGTTCATTGTGACCTGAGTATGGCCCCTATTCTCTAAATAAACAGGGCCAGCTTGAACATATTGAAAGCCTCCTGAGGATTGTCTAATAGCTTTGGCAAAATTGTTGGTTTTTTTCTCATCTACAGTTACAATATCGATATTGTAAGCAATTAAAAAGTCTCTTGCGCCAACTCCAATCACTCCAAAGGTCGGATGAATTTCATTCTTGCCATAATCTGGTTTCCATTCAGGTAATTTAATCTTTTCTTTCATTCCTTCGAATTCGCCTTTACGAATATTTGGTAAAGAGATTCTTTTTTCTTCCTTCGCAGCTTCTGCGTACATGAAACATGGAATATCATATGTAGAAGAAATTTTATCAGCGAGAATATTTGCGTATTCAACACATTCTTTCATAGTGATTTCACTGACAGGTATAAAAGGTATTACATCGATAGCACCCATTCTCGCGTGTTCACCAGAATGTTTATTTAAGTCAATTTCTACCAAACACACTTTAACCATATCCATCAATGCATTAATCATTTTTTCAGCATCACCAATTAAAGTTACAACTGTTCTATTATAATCAGCGTCAGCTTCATAATTTATTAATTTAACTTCTTTATGATTATTAAATACGCTGACGATTCTTTCAATTTTATCTTTATCTCTACCTTCGGAAAAATTAGGTACGCACTCTACTATTTTAGCCATTATTTCCCTCCTTTGACATAGTACTTTTCAACTAATTTATTAATTCTTTGTTCGTCAGTCAAAACCGGTAATGTAATCAAAGAATTATTATCAATTTCATTATATTCTTGAACAGTTTCAATGCTGTTAGCTTGTCTTGCCCAAGCTCTTCTAGAAACTCCGGCCATAACATCAAATAGCATGGCAGTCTTTAAGATTTCATCAACTCTTTTAGACCCGTCTAAAACCATACCGTATCCGCCATTTATAACCTTGCCGATGCCAACACCGCCACCATTATGTAAAGTTACTAAAGACATTCCTCTAGCACTATTACCTAAAGCGACATGAGTTGCCATATCAGCCATGATATTAGAACCGTCTTTAATATTAGAAGTTTCTCTAAAAGGCGAATCAGTCCCACCAGTATCATGATGATCTCTACCAAGCATTATTGGACCAACTTCTTTATTTCTTACCATCTCATTGAATTTTAAAGCGATTTTTAATCTGCCATAAGCATCTTGATATAAGATTCTTGCTTTAGTTCCAACTACAAGCTTATTTTTCTTTGCGTCTTTTATCCAATTATAGTTGTCTAAGTCTTGGAATCTTCGATCTTTATCGATACAATCCATAGCCGCTTTATCGGTCTTATCTAAATCTTCATCTTTTCTTGATAAACAAACCCATCTAAAAGGTCCGTATCCATAATCGAATAAAACCGGTCCCATAATGTCTTCAACATATGATGGCCAAATAAAACCGTCTAAATCATTGACACCGTTTTTGCAGATTTCTTTAATACCGCTATCGCTAATAGCTTTCATAAAAGAGTTGCCATAATCAAAGAAATAAGTTCCTTTAGCTGTTATTTTTTTAATTATTTCAAAATGCCTTTTCAAAGTTTCATCAACTAAAGCAATAAATTTCTCTTTATTATTTTTAAGCAAATCAGTTCTTTCTGCAAAACTTATCCCTACCGGACAATAACCGCCATCATAAACTGCGTGGCAACTTGTCTGATCGCTTAAAAGGTCAATATGAATATTATGCTTATAAGCATATTCTAGTAAATCAACAATATTTCCGTGATAAGCAATTGCATAAGGTTCTTTTAGAGATAGGTATTTTTTGGCTAAAACAAATACCTTTTCTAGATCATCACTAACTTCATTTACCCATCCTTGATTATATCTAGTTTCAATTCTTGAAGCGTCAACTTCAGCAATTATCCCAACAGCTCCAGCTATATAAGCTGCTTTTCCTTGAGCTCCGCTCATTCCGCCCAAGCCGCTAGATACGAATAATCTACCAACTAAATTTTCTTTCTCAGGAATATTAAGTTTCATTCTTCCTGCATTAAGTAATGTTGAATATGTTCCATGAACGATTCCTTGAGGTCCGATATACATCCAACCACCAGCAGTCATCTGTCCGTAATTAGCAACACCTAAAGAACTAGCGCGATTAAAATCTTTTAAGTTATCAAATTCACCAATCATCAAACCATTGGTTATTATTACTCTAGGTGACTTTTTATCAGAGGCAAAAAGTCCGAGAGGATGACCTGACATAACTACTAAAGTTTGCTCATCATTCATAATTTCTAGATATTTTTTAATTAAATGATATTGCATCCAGTTTTGTAATACACTTCCGGTTTCACCATATGTAACAAGTTCATAAGGATAAAGAGCAATATCAAAATCAAGATTGTTATCTATCATTACTTGAAAAGCTTTTCCCTCTATACAATTACCTTTATATTCATCGATATTCTTTCCAACAATATTGCCATCTGGTCGGAATCTATAACCATAAATCTTCCCTCTTGTTAGCAACTCTTCCAAGAATTCTTCTTCTAAAACTTCGTGCCATTCTTTAGGGATATACCTTAAAGCATTTTTAAGTGCCAATTCGGTTTCTTCTTTGCTTAAAGAAAAATCCCTTTTAGGAGCTCTTCTAATACCTTCAATAAAAGGTTTTGGCTCAGGCAGTTCATTAAATATTTGTTTTAAACTAATATTTTCTTTCACTATATCACCTCGCTGATTAACTCTTTGAACTCTTCTTTATTGATAATATTTTTAACTTTATGGATTTCATGATACATAACCAAATCGTCTTCGATGAATTTAACTTCTTTTCTTACAAAATCATAAATTGTTTTTGTTTTAGGGCTCAAAGCTGATTTATCCTTAAAGTCAATCGCTTGTAAAGTTGTGAATAATTCCATCGTTAACACGTCCAAAGTGTTTCCGGCAATCTCCAAAGCTTTCCTTGCACCAATCGTACCCATCGATACATGGTCTTCTTGATTAGCTGACGATGGAATTGAATCCACGCTAGCCGGATGAGCTAATACTTTGTTTTCGCTGACTAAAGCAGCTGCACTATATTGAACAATCATAAAGCCAGAATTGATTCCCGGTTTTTTAACTAAGAATGGTGGAAGGCCATTGCTTAAAGAGGCATTGACCATTCTCTCTAAACGCCTTTCAGAAATATTAGCTAACTCAGCTAAAGCAATACCTAAAAAGTCCATCGCCAATGCCACAGGCTGACCATGGAAGTTACCAGCACTTATAACTTGATTTTCATCCACAAAAACAATCGGATTGTCAGTAACAGCATTCATTTCTCTTTCTAAGATATCCTTGCAATAATTAATCGCATCTAAAGATGCACCAATTACTTGTGGCGAACATCTTAATGAATACGCATCTTGGACCCTAAATTCGCATTGTTTACTCATTAATTTAGATCCGTTTAAAATATCTAACATCTTTTTCGAAACTTCAATTTGTCCTAATTGATTTCTCGATTCATGAATCTTATTGTCAAAAACATCGATTATTCCATTTAAGGCTTGCATTGTAAGTCCTAAGTTATACATCGATAAATTTACTAGATTAAAAGCTTCAAGTAAAGCGATTACGCCAACTGACGTCATAGCTTGGGTTCCGTTGATTAAAGATAAACCTTCTTTAGCTTCTAAACAGCTAATCTTTTCAATATTAGCTCTTTTTAAGCCTTCTAGCGCGTTTAATCTTTCACCTTCATAAATTACCTCGCCTAAACCGATTAAAGGCAAGGACATATGGCTTAAAGGAGCTAAATCACCACTGGCCCCTAAACTACCTTTAGAGAAAACAACCGGAGTCAATCGTTTGTTTAAAAATTCAACCATTTTTAAGATTACTTCCAGTCTAATACCACTTTTGCCTTTAATAAGAGCGTTAATTCTTAGCAAAAGCATTCCTCTAACAATCGCTTCTGAAAAAACTTCTCCAACTCCACAAGCATGACTTTTAAGCAAATTTTCTTGTAACTTAGCTAAGTCTTTTTTCTCAATAGAAACATCAGATAGTTTCCCAAAACCTGTATTTATTCCATAGACAGCTTCTTCACCGTCAATTACTTTTTCTATATATTTTCTAGCCTTTTGAACTAGTTTTTGACTCTCTTTATCTATATCTACCTCTTCATAATCAAAAACGATTCTTTTGAACTTTTTTAAATCTAAGTTTTCTCCATTAATTGTAATCATAAAAAAACACACTAACCATCACTTTTAAGACAGTTAATTCTCCTTCCTAAATTAAACTAAGTATCTATAACTATTATAAGAGTTTAAGCTTCGATTGTAAAGCGTTTTCATGGTAATGAAAAAAAGAAAAAGCGACCCTAAAGTCGCTTAAAAATCATTCTGGTGCGCCATCACGGACTCGAACCGGGGACCCAATGATTAAGAGTCATTTGCTCTACCAACTGAGCTAATGGCGCATGTATTAATATAATAAACCAAATATAGTAGTTTGTAAAGAAAAAACTACCTACTTTATTAAAAATTCTCTCAACTCATTATAGTTCATAAAGTTGATTCCTTTATAGATATCTTCAGGTTTAACTATAACAGTATCTGATTCATTCAAATAACGGATTATTCTTTTGGTTCCCGGGTGTAAACAAACAATTTTTCTAATATTTTCTCCACTTTTATTATGTTCAGTAAATTCTTTAGCGTCTTCAATAAATATCGGTCTTGTCTTCCTGTTCCACTGTCTAGGATCAATATTAATTGTCCAAAGATTTGTGTTAGTTATGATAAACTCATAATCATCTCGAGCAAAAATAACTTTTATCAATGTAGTTTTTTCTTCTTCAACGATTTCTAAATGATAAAAGTTCTTATAAGGATAATTTTTAATTTCCGCATCAGGAAACAATTCATTGATACTTTCTTTAATTAATTCTAATTTATTATTTTGAATTCTTTTTGAAATTAAGTTTATAGCTATAATTAGAAATATGAATGGTAAAACAACCGCTAATAAAATTTCCCACCACATGTTTTTCACCTCACTTATTTTTA
>JAVEVN010000064.1:0-5686 GCA_034005025.1 Candidatus Izemoplasmatales bacterium
TTTGTAACATGTATAATTTACCTTTTTCAATTGTAAATTCCATGTCTTGCATATCTTTATAATGTTGTTCCAATTTATGAGAGATTTCTCTAAATTCTTTGTAAATAGCAGGATTGTCTTTTTCAAGTTCTGAGATTGGTTTTGGCGTTCTAATACCAGCAACTACGTCTTCACCTTGAGCATTGAATAAATACTCGCCGTAGAATTCGTTTTCACCAGTAGATGGATTTCTTGTAAAGGCAACGCCTGTACCAGAATCTTCACCCATGTTACCGAATACCATACCTTGTACGTTAACAGCTGTACCCCATTCGTAAGGAATGTTGTTAAGTCTTCTGTAAACGTTAGCTCTTGGGTTGTCCCATGATCTGAATACCGCTTCAACTGCAGAGATTAATTGTACTTTAGGATCTTGAGGGAATTCTTCGCCTTTTAATTCTTTGTATTTAGCTTTGAATCCTTTAACGATTTCTTTTAAGTCTTCTGCACTTAAATGAGTATCTTCTTCGATTCCTAATTCTTCTTTTTTAGCGTCGAAGATAGCTTCGAAGTTAGATTTGCTGATTTCCATAACAACGTCTGCGAACATTGTGATGAAACGACGGTATGAGTCGTAAGCAAAACGAGGATTGTTGGTTAGCTTAGCTAAACCTTCAACTGCCACGTCATTTAAACCAAGGTTAAGGATTGTATCCATCATCCCTGGCATTGATGCTCTTGATCCAGATCTTACTGAAACTAAGAATGGATTTTCGTTATCGCCAAATTTCTTTCCAGCAATTTTTTCAGTTTCTTTCAAAGCGTCATAGATTTGTTGAACGATTAGATCATTCATTTTTCTGCCGTCTTTATAGTATTGTGTACAAGCTTCAGTTGAAACTGTAAAACCTTGAGGTACAGGTAGACCTAATTTAGTCATTTCTGCCAAGTTGGCACCCTTGCCTCCAAGAAGATTGCGCATTGAAGCGTCAGCTTCTTTAAATAAATAAACAAATTTTGTCATAAATATTTCCTTTCTTTTTACATGAATAATATTATAAATAACCGTAAAGATTATACCAAATTAAGTAGTTTAATTCAAATTAAAACGCTTAATAATCTATGAAAACGCTACAATTTATTAAATATCGGTTGCGAACGCTTTTTAATATAGAAATATGTTCCAATAAAAAATAAAGTATTTAACAATAAATTGATTAAAATTAAGATTGTAAAATCGAGATAACTATTTAAGTAATAATAAATTACGCCGTTAATTATTAAGATTGTAAAAGAACCGAACATACCTAAAAGTGCTCCTAAACTCTGTTTGACAACTTCGGTTTCGTTAACGTAATTAAATTTAGGAAAATGGAGATTGATAATCGAACCAAGTCCTGAACTCAAAAGAATAAAAACAATGATATAAAGCATCATAACCAAAATATTAATAAATGAAAAATTAAGAGCTATACCAGCCATGAATAAAGCAAATATGGAAAGCGGCAAGGTTAAGATAACATTAAAAAGCATTTTACCAAACATCACTTGTTCAGCTTTAATCGGTAAAGATTTCAAGATCCAGAAGTTTTTACCTTCAAGTGATAAAGAGATAGCTGAGGTAAAAACTGTAGAAATTATAAAACCTAAAACAACTAAAATCATCGCTTCTACCGGCAAGACAATTCCTTCAGCAGCGAAAATATTTAAAAAGCCTAAGATATCTTCTTTAAATATCAATATCGCTATTCCGCCAATCGCTAACATCACGGGGCCGAAACCGGAATTGAAGACATAGATTGTCACTGAAAAGAACTTCCTAATTTCCTTCTTGAAAATAGCGATAACAATATTCTGTTTCTTTGATATAACTTCTTTTTTATTATTTGATTTAACTTTAATAGTAGATAATTGATTGGTTTTGATAACCATTTTTTCAACAATAAAAACAAAGCCAATCAATAGTGTTAAATTAAAAGCTACAACTGCCAATAGTTTTAAGAAATTCACTTCATGAATCGCTTGATTAAACCATGAAGCGAAAATGAAGTTTTCAGTCAACGAACCTAAAAAGCCCATTTGACCTAAAAGCGGATTAACATCGCCGAAATTAATTGACATTGATAAATACATTATTCCTAAAAAGAAGATAAACATCAAAATAATATTCAATGCTCTTCCATATTTGAAATACTTAGCAAAGCGATAAATCAACAATGAAACGAAAGAGAAGATTGAAAGCGGTAAGAATGGTATTACCAGCATACCGATTATAAGGATAATCAATTTAATAAAATCAAAACCCCCGTGGTAAAAATAAGAAAAGGCAATCGGTGAAATGATTAAGAATACGGTTATATAAATAAAGGTCATCATCACGGTTAATTTAGCCCAGATGATTGATCTTGTTTTTATCGGTAAGGGTTGTAGTAAATCAAAATCTTTATAATTGAAAAGATAACCATTAGCTCGAAAAAGCACGAAAAACATCGTTAAAAAGGTTGAATAGATAAAGATGAAATCAAGCAAGGTATCGATGCTTGCAAGTTCGTTTAAGACTTTGCCAAAATCAAAAAAGAGATAACCAAAACCTAGAAGGATTACTCCAAATCCATAAATTATCGCTACTGAGATTAAGATTGCTTTTATTTTGGAAGTTTTAACATTAGTTCCAAGAATTCTTTTTAAAGATAAATTTTCTTTAAAAAAGACTTTCATTAAACTTAAGTACATTATGAATCCTTTAACAAGTCAAGAAAGATATTTTCTAAAGATTTGTCTTTGATGACTTCTTCCGTTAATCCGTCGGCGACAATTTTACCGTTTCTTATAATAGCAACTTTATTGCATAGTTTTTCAGCAACTTCCAAAACATGGGTTGAAAAGAAAATTAATGATCCCCCGTCAACTAATTCATGGAACACTTCTTTAAGTAAGTAACTAGCCTTGGGATCAAGTCCGACAAAAGGTTCATCCAAAAGCATCACTTTCGGATTATGAATCAAAGCGCTCATAATCACAACCTTTTGTTTCATTCCATGAGAATAACTGGATATCGGATCATTTAATACTTTGTCCATTTCAAACATCAGAGCATACTTGTTGATGAGGTTTCTTCTTTTTTCAAGTTCAATATCAAAAGCGTCAGCGATAAAATCAAGATATTGAATACCAGTTAAAGCTTCGTAGATATCAGGGTTATCCGGAATATATGCAATCAATTTCTTCGCATCGATATTGTCTTTAACAATTGAATTATTAAAGATGGTAATCTCTCCTTCATCAAAGTTAAGTATTCCGGCAATCGCTTTTAATAGCGTTGTTTTACCAGCGCCATTATGGCCGATAAATCCATAAATATCACCCGGTAAAATTTCTAGATTTATTTTGTCGATCGCCTTTACTAATTTATCGTAAGATTTAGATACATTTTCAATTTTTAGCATTATTCATCCCTCCAAATAAATATTATACACTTATTAAATATTTTTTTCATTATGCTACGGGTAAGTTTACCGAAATCATGAATATTTTTGCTTGATTTTTGGTTTAATCTTCTTTATAATATTACTAAGCTCCTATAGTTTAATGGTAGAACGCAGCAATGGTAATGCTGAAATTCTAGTTCGATTCTAGGTAGGAGCACCACTAATATATATTAAAGGTCAGCGATTTAGCTGACCTTTTTATTTTATTTGATCGTTTCTCCTGAAGTTATCTTATTTCCTTTAATCTTAGTCAAATCAGCGCCTTGGAAGATTCTGACGTTTCTTTCGATAATCATCTTTTCCGGGATTGTTTGATGTTTGCCAATAACGGTAATTCCTGAAGTTAAAAGTTCCGGTCGCTCTTTATTTGGCGTTAAATCATCGCCAAACCCAACTCGTGCGTCTTTACCGACTACAGTGTGCTTATCGATGATGCAGTTATTGACGATAGCTCCTGGCATTATTTCCACGTCATTAAGGATGACTGAATTTTTAACAACAGCTAATGGATGAACGACAACTCCCGGACTTAAAACGCTTCTTTCGACAGTTCCCGCAACTATCGAACCGTTCGATAATAAAGCCTGTTTGATCGACGCTTTCGAACCAATTTTTACAGCTGGTAATTCTTCTGATCTGGTATAGATTTTCCAAGAAGGGTCATACATGTCAAGTTGAATCTTATCAACTGTTTCAATTAGTCCTAAGTTAGTTTCTAAATAAGCGTCATATGTTCCGACATCTTTCCAATAACCATAGAATTTAAAGGCATAAACATTCTTTTCATTGATCATCTTTGGAATGATGTGTTTACCAAAGTCAAGATCTTGATTATCCATAGTCGTTAAATAATCAAGCAAAACATCGGTGTTGAATACGTAAATACCCATTGAAGCCATCGTTAAATCGGTAACTTTCGGTTTTTCAATGAACTCGGTAATCTTTAAGTTTTCATCAGCCGCAAGCATTCCAAAATGATGAGCGTCCTTAGGATCGACGATATTAACGCCTACAGTTAAATCAGCGTCGTTTTCAATATGCTTGTCGATCATCTTGCGGTAATTCATCTTATAGATATGATCACCAGAAAGAATTAATACATAATCAGGATTGACGGATTTTATATAAGGAATATTCTTCTTAACCGCATCAGCTGTGCCCATATACCATTCATTATGTGGCTGTAAAAGCGTAACTTTTGAATCACGTCTATCTAAGTCCCAAGGTTTACCGCTACCGATATGATCATTTAAGGAAAACGGCAAATATTGAGTTAAAATAGCGATATCAAAGATATTGCTGTTGGCGCAATTGCTTAAAGTAAAGTCAATGATGCGATATTTTCCCGCAAAAGGAACTGATGGTTTAACCCGATTTTCCGATAAGATATCCAGTCTTGTTCCTCTTCCTCCCGCTAAGATTAAAGCTAAGATCTTTTTCATAAAAAGTTTCTCCTTTAAATTTCTCTGAAGTTATATTTCAATAAGATATTTCTTAATCCATTGACGAAATTTTTATCGGCACCCCAAGAAAATTTGAATAATACTCCTTGTCCGGCTCCGCTGCTAATTACATCAATAGTTGACTCTTCAGTATTACCGGATATTAAAATGCTTAAACTGGCTCTGTTGCTAGAACGGTAGTAAAACTTTTCATAGACAAGCATGTAAACAAAATAATCATCAAAATTATGCTTGCTTTCACCGACTAATTCTACAGTTAAACCTAATTTAATGATTTCATTTTTAATCAATACAAGCGTTTCTGATACACTCATCGTCCCTTTAAATTTTGCTTGAGCCATTATTTTCTCCTTGTTAAGTCTTGATAGATATTTTTATATGCTTTGGCTGATTTTTCCCATGAAAAGTCTGATTTCATCGCATTTTCAATCAAATTATGCCAAGATATTTGATCGAAATTAAAGATATGAAGTGCATATCTTATTGTATGCATCATATCATGCGCGTTAAAATTAGCGAAACTAAAACCATTACCTTTCTTTTCATACTCGTTATAAGGTTCAATCGTATCAACTAATCCACCAGTCTCTCTAACTAGAGGAATAGTTCCGTATTTAAGCGCAATAATTTGGCCTAAACCGCATGGTTCAAATTTAGAAGGCATTAAGAACATATCGCTTGCTGCATAAATAAGATGAGCTAGTTTCTCTGAGTATCCCAAATGAATTTTGACTTTATCAGGATGTTTTGCTTCTA
>JAVEVN010000065.1:0-5675 GCA_034005025.1 Candidatus Izemoplasmatales bacterium
ACTTCTTCTTCCACATCTTCTTTAGGTTTAGCGTTTCTATAATCTTCTACCAATCTTTTGAAAACTCCATAGATTTCATATCTGAATGCAAATAAGATAAACCAAATAAATGCTGGAGCTAAAAAGATGGTTGGACCAAAAGCTACAAATAAAGTCCACGTCCATTTTGACATTTTTCGTTTAGATGAAAACCTAAAAACAAGGAAAAACAACAAAACATAATAACCAAACCATGCTAGGATTCCTAGTACCACAAAAACCCAACTGCTACTATTGATATTGACAATCCTCGAGATAAACCCTTGGAGATTAGCGTTGGTAAAACTTGCCGTACTAAAAAACCCGCCTGTCACAAAATTGATGATATTGACTACTAAATAAGCAAATTGTTGAAAAATTAAAACAAGTAAAGCAATGAAAGCAATCGATTCATAAACCTTTTTAAACTTAACTAAATTATTGATTTCTTTATTGAACGAATCCCCCGAACTCATTTTATTTCCTCCTAAAATATTATTATTTATATTTTAAGTATACAACTATTTTTCCGCAAATAAATATGTTGGTTAAAAATTAAGAAAAAAGTTAAAAAAATAATATTTTAAGTTAATTTATTATTTTTTTTACTTCTGGATATTCTTCTCCAAAAGTTTCAATAGTAACTTTTTTAATTTTAACTTCTTTTAGCGGTCGGTCGCGATAATCAGTTTCACAATTTGCGATTTCATCAATCGCTTTAATTCCTTCAATAACCTTTCCAAAAGCAGCGTATGAGCCATTTAAATGAGGTGCGTCTTTATGCATTATAAAAAACTGTGATCCTGCTGAATCAGGGTGATTAGATCTCGCCATGGAGATAATTCCTCTTTCGTGCTTCAAATCATTATCAAAGCCGTTTGAGCTGAACTCTCCTTTTATCGAATAACCAGGACCACCCATACCTGTTCCTTCCGGATCTCCACCTTGAATCATGAAGTCTTTAATAACTCGGTGAAAGATTAAGCCGTCGTAAAAACCTTTATTTACTAAACTAATAAAATTATTGACGGTATTAGATGCTTTTTTTGGATAAAGCTCTAAAACAATTGATTCAAAATTTTCCATTTCTATAGTTATGATTGGATTTTTCATATTTGTTCTCCTTATTTTATTTCAATATTTTTTTAATAAATTTCTCTTTTTTGTCAGATACAGGAAAATATCTTAATGGAATATCTATAACATTTGATTTTTTAATAACGCTGCGGTAATGAGTGAAGGTTTCAAAACTCTTCTTTCCGTGATATGATCCCATACCGCTATCACCAACTCCACCAAAAGGCAAATAATCGCTCGCAACTTGCATGATTGTATCGTTGATACAACCACCCCCAGCTTGACATCTATTCAATAAGTCTTCCATTGTAGCCTTATCGGTAGTAAATAAATAAAAAGCCAGTGGGTGCGGTCTATCATTAACAAAATCTACAGCTTCATCAATATTTTCGTATGTTAATACCGGTAATATCGGTCCAAATATCTCTTCTTGCATAACACTATCATCAGCGGTGATGTTTTTTAGGATTGTTGGTTGAATTTTTAAGGTTTCTTCATCAAATCCGCCGCCATATGCAATCTTATCTTTTGGAATCAACCCCAATAATCTTTCAAAATGTTTCTTATTGATAATTTTTCCATATCTTTGGTTATTCAATGGATTATCACCATAAAATTCTTTAATGTAATAAATTAGTTTTTCGATTAATTCTTTTTCAATTAATTGATCCGCTAAAATATAGTCTGGCGCAACACAGGTTTGTCCAACGTTGATAAGTTTTCCAAAAACTATTCGTTTAGCAGTTAAATCGATATCAGCTGAACGAGTCACTACCGTAGGACTCTTTCCCCCTAACTCCAAACTTACTGGAGTTAAATTTTTAGCCGCTTTCTCCATCACGATTTTTGCGACTTCAGTACTTCCAGTAAAGAAGATATAATTAAATTTTTGATTTAACAAATCCTGATTTTCTTCTCTTCCGCCTTTAACTACCGCTATATATTCATTTTCAAAGGTTGAGGAAATTATTTTCTCGATAACATCTGAAGTATTCGAACTATAATTGCTTGGTTTAATCACGACAGTATTTCCAGCAGCCATCGCTCCAGCTAGCGGTGCTAAAGTTAAAAAGATTGGATAATTCCAAGGACTCATGATTAAAACAACACCATAAGGGGCAGGAGAAATAAAACTTTTTGCCGGAAAATGCGTTAATTCAGTTCTCACTCTTTTATTCTTCATCATCTTTTTTAAATGTTTGATTTGATATTTAATTTCTTTTAACGTAACGCCAATCTCAGTTAAATAAGCTTCTCCAGGACTCTTATGCAAATCTAAATATAAAGCTTCTTTTATTTCATCTTCATATTCAACAATCGCATCATATAATTTATTTAGCGCTTCTTTACGGTATTCATATGTCTTTGTCACATGAGTATTGAAATAATTTCTTTGTTTTTGAACTAATTCTTTTATTATCATATTCTTATCTCCTTTATTTTAATAATGATTAGTAATTTTTTCGGCGAAGCCAATCTTATCTTCGACTATAACTTTTGTTCCATCATCAAGGATTAAGTAACCGTTAAACTTACCAAAAACCTGATGACCAAGATTTTTGATAATTAATAGATTGGTATTATCAACCCTATCTAATAACGGCGTCATCGTCAGATTAAGTCTTCCTAAATTATCTTTAAATTGCCAAGGCGATAAAAAATTATTTTCATCATAAATAAATCCCACATCTTCAATTTTATGAGCTTTACCGTCATAAAAGATTATATTCTCAGTAGCTTTTTCCGTATCTCCAAAACCATAACCGATGTTTATACCAGCTCTTTTACCATCAACTAAAAAAGATAAAGATCCCCAATACCAAGTATTCTTATAAGTCCAAACGCCTCTACCCCAATCCAAAACACCAAAATCCTTTAATTCATCAAATAAATAAATTTTATTACCAGTTTTTACATTTCCGCTTACATTCAAACAATTAAACTTTTGATTATAATAAAAACGGGTTGGATTTTCCTTAAACGGTGTAGCTATCAACATTCTGTCATCGGTATTATGTTTCTTAAAACTTAAATTAGCAACTAAATCTTCGCCTTTGATAAAATCTTTTATTTCAACTTGAATAAGCCTTTCTTCTTCTTTATTCAAAAATTGAAATTTTCTATCCTTATCACTATAAGTTACATCACCTTCTTCAGTCGATGAAGGCATATTTAGTTTACCAAAAGTAAAGAATTTCATCTTAGCGTTTTTCGTCTCTTTGCCGGTTTTAAAATCCAGTAAAGAGGCACTTATCAAAGCCATATATCCAAGATCAGCTACAGTGAAACTAAAACCATAATCTTCAGATATACAATTATAATAGTCCCACTCTTTAATTCGCCATTTAGACGCCTTAATCATCGATCTATCATAATTAAAAACTTCTTTAACTGCATAACCAGGTTCAGACAAATGCCCTAATTCATTTAATAAATCTTGTTTTTCAGTAATTTGATGAATCAAATTATCACATCCTTATAAATTACTTCTATTACTAATTATAACTAGCAAAGACCAATAAAACAATTGATAAGGAAAAGAAAAAAGAGAGATTTATTCTCTCTTTGTAAAAAACAAGTTATTAAGGTCTTCTATCAGGGTTAGTTTGATAGTAAGAAAGTTGTGAAGATACTGAAGCAGTCTTTTCTTCAAAATACCAATGGATGTTTCTTAAACCAAAATCTAGTGACATCATTGCTTCGCTTAATGAACTTTGATAAAGATTTTTTTGATTTTCAAACATTTCATTAAAATGATTGAAATTAAAATAATTATTGTCAGGATTGATTAATTCTGCTAAATACCCTTCATAGATAATTTGATATTCTGGTATTTCTAAGATTTTCTTTGAAAGTGGATTCGAATAATCTTTTCCCTCTTGAAAAGCATTCAAATTTCCCCACTCATAAATATCAGCGTCAATCGTCCAATTTTCAAAAACAGGAGCACCGTCCCATCCTTGACCCATTCCGTGATCGTAGTCATAAGGAATAATGGTCCATTTATCAACTAACGGGTCATGATAGAGATAATAATTATTTGCCATAGCTCGGTAATCATCAGGGTTACCCAATAAGACTCCAACAGCTAAATATCTTAAAAAACGATCGACGTCAAAATGATCTTTTATATAATTATAAAAATCATTCCCATAAGTATCGCTAACATTATAGATAAAACTTTCTAAAGCAGACCGGTCGTAACTATCCTTATTAGTTTTAATATCATAAGTAGGCCGGTAATTGATTGATTCGTCTTTTATCCCGATTGCATTTGGGTGATATCCAGTTCTTAAACTAGCTGGCCCAAACTGTTGCCAAAGACTTTTATAAAGATCGCCGTCATTGCTTTCACCGGTAAATCTTTTTTCGATAAACAATTCATCGATTGGTTCAAAAATCGTATAAACTCCATAGAAATGTCTTTCGCCAGATATTTCGAGATATACCTTAGCTAAAGTCGCATTCGCTGCATGCACGCCAAATTCTCTCATTAAGTCTAAAGAGAATTTTTCTGTCAGATATGTATCATCGTAATTGCGATTCCATTTCATATCTAATTCTTCTACTTCAAAAACTGTTCTTGATTTATTTGTTGCTAAATCAATTTGATCAAATGTCTCATGAAACGATATTTTAAAATTAGACATATTCAAACTGCCGTCATCATTTTGAATTCTTACTCTTGAAAAATTACCTCTTGTTCTAAACCCGACGTTACCGATAGAAACTTGACCTTCTTCATCTTCATAAACAAAATCAGCTTTTGCATAATAGTCAGTCCTTAAATCATTGAAAAGGCTTTGATAATCAAGCATTTCTTGATCATATTTATTCCATTCTTCTTCAGTGATTTTAATGATTATGCTTTTTTCTATATCATCGTTAAATAATCGATTAAAGTTTTCAATATTGGTCGATAAATCATCAGGAATAACAGAACCGTCTTCACTGTATGGCGTAGAATTATTATTGGTTTCTTCTGGAGATGAATTCATCAAATCAAAATAAACCCAAGTGTTACCGCCATCAACAGCTCTTCCATAAGAATAATTCCTAGGAATTTCCGTACTCGGAATATAATCCAAAATTGATTGTTGGTCTTTTGAAGTCAAGATTATGCTTTCGCCTTCATCATTTATTTTAAAGTTAGTATGAATTTCACCGTTTGTAGCTACTAAATCTTTACCGGAAGCAAAGACGATTATAAATCCTTTAGTCGGAATAATGGTTCCTTCAGGGAAAGACCATTTTAATAAATTTTCAAAATCATCGCTTAAATAATATCGACTGATATCTAAAGGTTGATTTAATGGATTATAGATTTCAATCCAATCTTCGCTGTCACCTTGATAATCGGTAATAAAATCTCCGTTCGAAGCCATTAGTTCATTGATAACGGGAGTGGTTGGATTTATTGTCGGTAAGATTGCTGGTACTCTCATGGAGATATTAGGCCAGTAATCTTTTAATAGTTGATATTCTTCAATTGGCAATGGGTTCGATTGAATATTAACTTCCGCCTGAATAGATTCTAAAGGTTTGTCCTGCAAAGCTCCCATAGCCATTAAATCTCTAAT
>JAVEVN010000066.1:0-5649 GCA_034005025.1 Candidatus Izemoplasmatales bacterium
CGCATCCAAAACTTTGATTAAAAAATTATAAAGTTTTGCATGATCATGTTCGTGTGTAGAAAAATAATAAATCATCTCCATTAATTGAAGCAAGTAAGTATATTTTTCTAAATCATTATGAATCGATGAATAATTTGTTAAAACGTCTCCATCTCTTAAAACTAACAGATTTTTCCCGCTGGTGTTAAGTTTTACGTTATTTAAGACTTTTGTCAGGTTTAAATAAGGACTTTTTAGTGTTTTACTACCATGTACCAATACACTTATAAGTCCTTGATCAGTATAAAGATAAATAATCTCCGAACTTTCCTTATAGGAGATCTTTTTTAAAATTATTCCTGAATATTCAGCCAAATTATTTGCCTCTATTCTATATCTTTATATCCGTAACTTTTTAAATAATACTCGCGATTACGCCAGTTTTCTTCAACTTTACAAAATAATTCCAAATATACTTTCGTTCCCAGTAAAGCTTCAATATCAACTCTAGCGGCGCTGCCAATTCTTTTAAGCATTGACCCACCTTTGCCGATGATGATTCCTTTTTGTGATTTTCTTTCAACGACAACAGTCGCTAAAATTTCCGTTAAGTTTTTCTTTTCTTTTACAGATTCTAAATAGACCATAACCGAATGAGGTATTTCTTCATGAGTAAATTCAAGAATCTTTTCTCTAATAAACTCTTGGATTAAAAATGTCTCCGGACGATCAGAGATTTCTCCGTCAGGATAATATTTAGGTCCCTCTTCAAGCATCTCTTTAATATCCATCAATAATAAATCGACATTATCGCCTTTTAAGGCGGAAATGCCAAAAACTCCCTTAAATTCATATGCCTCTTTATAGACATCTACCGCTTTATTTAATCTTTCAAAATCAGTAATGGTATCCAATTTATTAATGATTAAAAATACCGGAGTTTTGATTGAATTTAACTTTTTTAATATCTCAAGATTATAATCTAAAACATCGTCATAAGCATTAATCATAAACATGACTAAATCAACTGATTTAACCGTTGATAAAGCCGCAGAACTCATATATTCTCCAAGTTTGGTTTTCGCCTGATGAATGCCAGGCGTGTCCAAAAAGATAATCTGTGAATTATCGTCATTATAAATACCAGAAAAGACATTTCTGGTAGTTTGTGGTTTTGAAGAAACAATCGCTACTTTTTGTTTTAGAACTTGATTTAAAAACGTCGATTTACCAACATTAGGCTCACCGATAATCGAAACAAAACCACTCTTAAACATTACAAATCCTCAGAAGAGAAACCATATGGTAAAAGATCTTTATTAGTTAATTCTTTGATTTCGCCTTTGCTGTTAGCGAAATAAACTTTTGCTTCCGGCGCCATTAACTCTTTCATGACTTGACGACAAGCCCCACATGGTGAGACAAAATAATCTTTATCTGTATAAACTAATATCGATTCAATATCTTCTTTTCTTACACCTTTTGAATACGCTGTAAAAAGCGCAGATCTTTCAGCGCAGTTTGTCAAACCGAAAGATGCATTTTCAATATTGACACCTTTGATAGTATCTCCATTTTTAAGTTTTAACACAGCTGAAACTCTAAAATGAGAGTATGGTACATAGGCATTTTTAATGTTTTCTTTCGCTAATTCATATAACTTGTTCATAATGTCCTCCTAAAATTTGATTTTTCTAATATTTCGTTCTGTAAATTAAACATCTCTTTTTCTTCTTCCAAATTCAAATGATCATAACCTAAACAATGCAAAAATCCGTGAATGGAAAGAAATGCTAATTCCCTTTGAAAACTATGATTATAATCGATTGCTTGAGCTTTAGATTTATCGATTGAAATAAAAATATCGCCTATTTCATCAGTAAAATCATCATTTTCGAAACTTAAGACATCGGTAGTTTTATCGATATCACGAAATTTTAAGTTTATCTCTTTTATCGATTCATCATTTACTAAAACAACATTTATAATCATCTTTTCTTTTATTTTTAAGTATTTATAAGCAGTTTTTAAAACTTTTTTTATAATTTTATTATAGCTTTTATCTTCATCGTATTGATTGACGATATTAACCTTAAGCATTTTCAAACCTCTTGATAATCGTTTGAACTAAAGGATGTCTAACTACATCCAATTCATCAAAGTATTGAATGCTGATATCATCGACATTTTTCAAAATATGTGAAGCTTTAACAAGACCGGATTGTACGTGAGCCGGCAAATCGCTTTGAGTGATATCGCCAGTCACAATCATCTTGGACCCAAAGCCAAGCCTTGTTAAAAATAACTTCATTTGATTGATAGTGGTATTTTGGGCTTCATCCAAAATGACATAAGCATTTTCCAAAGTCCTTCCTCGCATATAAGCCAAAGGAGCTATTTCAATAATGCCTTTCTCAATGAATTCCGTGCTCTGTTTAACGCCTAAGATTTCATACATAGCATCATATAAAGGCCTTAAATAAGGGTCGATTTTTTCTTTTAAATCACCAGGTAAAAACCCTAACTTTTCACCCGCTTCTACCGCAGGTCTTGTTAAGATAATCTTTTTAATCTGATTATCTTTGAGTTTTTTTAACGCAGATAAAACTGCAAGATAAGTTTTCCCAGTACCTGCTGGACCAATCCCCAAAACAATCGTATTATTTTCAATCGCTTCTAAATATCTCTTTTGATTTAAAGTTTTCGGAAAAACCGGTTTGCCATTATAGGTTTTAATGATCTCTTTTCGAGAAAGAAAAAGACCGATGATTTCTGAAGAATCTATTTTATCAACGGTATGAAATATATAGATGATATCTCTTTCATTAAAAACAATATTATTTCTAATTAAAGTTATCAATATGTCGAAAATTTTCGTAAGTTTTTCTTTTTTATCACCGTCATCACTATCGAGCAATATTTCATGATTGTTCGAATAGATATTTGCTTTTAATAGTTTGCTTAATAATTTGATAAACTTATCATTGACACCTAAAAGATCAACCAATTCATTATGATCATTGATTTTAGGGTCTATTTTTACTATATTAGTCACTAAATTTAATCTCTCCAATCATCAAAAGAAATAATTTTATAAGCAGTCAAAATTTTTAAATAACCAATTATCAAACTAGAACGCCATGCTTGTTTAGATATAATCCAGTCTTCTAAATATTCGCTCCATTGCCAAGTCACTTCCCAATATCCTTTTTTATTTAAGCTATCCAATATCATCGAAGCTTCTTTTTTGGCTAAATTTTGATGTTTTTTATAAGCGAACCCATTAGGTTTATCAAAATATTGTAACGGTCTTACGCAATATGTCGAAAACCATAAAGAAGAATCTTTTTCAATGCTATTTGATATTTGAATTTCTAAATTATTCAAGAAAATTTGACTTTCAAAAAAATCAGATAAATCGCCTACATAGCTTACCATTTCTAAAAAGGCTCTTAATTCATGCATTTCTTCGCTTGGCTTCTTGTTAAAGTCATTGATTGCTCTTTGAATAATCTTAATTGCGTAATCTTTTTGAGTCTTATCAAGTCCATACTTATAAATAAAACCAGCTATAGCTATGGTTGGATTGTATCCCCAAACAGAAGACTCTTCAGCATAACTCCACCAAGAAGCATGAGGAAATTCATTGTTTGTGGGAATTGTCGATAAATATAACCCATCTTTTTTAGGAGCTAAGTTAATCAAATAATTCAAAACATCTTTAACAATCTTATCCTCATTAGTAAGTTCTAATTCTTCAATCATTTCAAAAGCCATCCAAGTTTGAATAGGGCTTGAATTAGGATTTAATGAGTCTGGCTCAATACCATGACCAAACCCACCATCGGGATTTTGATAAGTCATTAAAAGTTTTTTATAAAGGTCTTTATTATTTTTTAAAAACAAATATTCATACCTTAACACATCAAGTGGTCTGCCAAAGTGATATAGCCAATTTTTGATACTAATCAGTTTATCTATCACAAAAAACCTCCAAATCATTTCTTAATAATATTATAACATAAAGAGATAATAATGAATAATCACTTTAAGGAAAAAATAATGACAATTCATAAAGGATGAATTGTCAATATTTAATCAATTATTTCTTGCGAGTTTTGTTAGCGCGTTGTTTTAATTTCTTTGTAACACTTGGTTTTTCGTAATACTCTTTTTTACGGGCTTGAGCAAGATTTCCCGAACGAGAAACATCACGTTTAAAACGTCTAAGTGCGTCTTCAATTGATTCGTTTTCTCTAACGACAGTTTTAGCCATTGCTTTCACCCCTTTTCTTACCATTAAGTATTATACTAAATTATTGGCTAAATGTAAACTTATTTTTTTCGAAAAGATATTTAAAATTATGCCTAAATGTGATAAAATTATACCCAACATGATTATGGTTAATAAATACCTAATTATACTTTAAGAAAGGACGGTAATAATTATGATTGAACTGATAAAATTTTTAAACATCGACATCAAAGGCATTATCATAATTGTTGTTGTTTCTTTACTTATAATCGCCCTTTTAGTAGTTATTATCAATAAGCGAAAACACAAATCAAGATATAACCGTTTTTACCGTAAATTAGATAAAACAATTATTAAAAAGTATAACGGTAATATGTTGATTGAAGATCTGGTAAATAAATATACTTTAGACAGCACAAATACTTACAAATCGTTAAAACGCAAAGGTAAATCCTTAACAAAAAAATACTTGCGTTTCTATTATGATAATTTACCGGAATTAGTTAGACTAAAAAGCATGATTTCACCAGACAAATTAAAATCTGAACTGATGATAATTATCCTAGATGACAATGAAAGATTATTATTTAAATGGGATAAAACTAAAAAAATCAAAGGTTTGATTAAAGCTATGAACAAATACCAGATGCTAATGCCTTTGATTGCCTTTCTCTATGAATTACCAATAAATATCAACGAAGGAAAAACTTACCGTTTAGTAAATCACGACAATGATAATATTCTTACTTATGATATTGTTAAGGCACCAAAAAAATATCGCGAAAAGCAAGTAAAACAACTTAATAAAAAAGCTAAAAAAAATAAATAAAAATCCTTTTAATCTAATAAAAGGATTTTTTTATTATAACAATTCAGCTAGAGCATAAGGTTTAGTTGCATCTAAGATTTTCACCTTAACTTCTTGTCCCAAAAGCGAATTGTTGCCTTTGAATTTTACCGAAATATAATCGCGAGAATGACCAACAATGAAGCCTTCTTTAGCTTGTTCAGCAATAACTAATTTAACCTTTCCAAGCGATTCTTTTAAATGCTTGTTTAACAGTTCATCGCTTAGACTCAAGAGCTTATGTACGCGCTCTTTTTTTATTTTTCCGTCGATTTGATCAGGCAATTTATCAGCGACAGTTCCTTTTCTTCTAGAATAAGGAAATACATGAAGTTCTTGGAAATTACAGCTTTTAATAAAATTATAAGCTTCCAAGAAATCTTCTTCTGACTCTCCAGGAAAGCCGACAATTACATCAGTTGTAAAAGCGACATCTGGAAGATAAGATTTTATCTTCAATAGATGTTCATAGTATTCCTTAGTCGTATATTTTCGGTTCATCTTTTTTAAGATATTATTGCTGCCGCTCTGTAACGGCACATGCAAGTGATGAACGATTTTTTCGCTT
>JAVEVN010000067.1:0-5614 GCA_034005025.1 Candidatus Izemoplasmatales bacterium
AATGTATTTTTTTTCTTTGACGTTTGTCCCTTCTTTAGGAACAAATACTTTTAGTGTGCCTTTATCATATTCCGCTTTGATGTCAGTTTCAGCAATTTCTTCACCAACATATAAGCTTCTAGCGCAAGTGCCAAGGAATCTTTCTCTTTTTAAATAATGTGCATCTTTAGTTTCTTCTTGTTTTTCTTTTTTAGCTTCGATTGTCAAATATCCTTTGTCTAAAGAGATCTTGATATCTTCCTTGTCGAAACCAGGAACGTCAACTTGTAGTTCATAACCGTTTTCAAGTTCAAGAATGTCTGTTTTCATGCTTCCATTAACTCTTGTGTTTGGTTGGAAAAAATCATCGAAGAAATCATCAAAGAATGATAAAGAATTGTTTCTTTTAACTAATTTTGTCATAATATAATTCCTCCTTATAACTTTTTAATTATTAGCACTCTCTTGTACCGAGTGACAATTATATTATAACACATATTTTAGCACTGTCAAGCCTTAAGTGCTAATTTTTTTTAATTTTTTTATATAAAATAAAAAAGCGCTCTAATAAGCGCTTTTAACTAGTTAAAAACTTCAGTTGAGAAGTATTTTTCACCCGAGTCCGGGAAAATTAAAACTATGGATTCATTGTTTTTTAGGTTATTTTCTTTGATATAATTTATTGCGCTAATTAAACAAGCGCCTGAACTTATACCAATTGAAATGCCTTCTACTTGCGGAAGAGATTTTGTCATTTTATAAGAATCTTCATCTGATACGGTAATAAATTCATCGATTAAATCCAGATTTAAGATTTCTGGAATAAATCCGGGAGCGATGCCTTGAATTTTATGCTTGCCAGTATAACCTTTGGTAATCAGAGGTGATGAGGCTGGTTCAATGCCGATTATCTTAGTGTTTTTATTATTTGCTTTAACATATTGAGCGATACCGGTAATAGTTCCGCCAGTGCCAATAGTTGAAAAGATATAGTCTACTATTGGCAAATCTTGATAAATTTCTTTAGCTGTTGTTAAAAAATGGCTTTTAGGATTTGAAGGATTTTGAAACTGTGACGGTTTAATTGATTTATCAATCTTTTTTAAGAGTTCGTCAGCTAATTCATTCGCTCCTGTAATACCTTTTTCCGCTTCTGTTAGTATCACTTTAGCCCCGTAGTGTTTTAACACATCGGCTCTTTCTTTAGATACTGAAGAAGGCATGGTTATGATAACCTTATTGCCAAAATAAGCTCCGACCATCGCAAGACCGATACCGGTGTTTCCGGATGTGGCTTCGATGATGGTATAACTTGAATCAATAGTTGAATCATCATATAAATCTTTAATCATTTGATAAGCCGGTCTTACTTTTACATTGTTTGCCGGATTAAAGCTTTCTAGTTTCGCATAAAGTTTAACTTTTAATTCATAGAGCTTTTCAATTTTCTTAAGTCTTACCATTGGCGTATTGCCAATAGTTTCTAAGATATTGTCATAAAGCGCCATATTGTTTATTCTCCTTAATAACTAATTCTTGTTCGCTATTGGTAACGATAGAATCTTTAGGAATTGATTTTGTGATATAAACATTAGAACCGATTACACTATTTGATCCGATTACTGTGTCTCCGCCTAAAATAGCTGCGTTAGCATATATAGTAACGTTATCTTCAATTGTCGGATGACGTTTTTTCCCTTTTAAGAGTTGACCTTTTCTTAAAGACATTGCTCCTAGAGTAACGCCTTGATAAATTCTAACACAATTACCGATGACTGCTGTTTCACCAATAACAACTCCAGTACCATGATCGATAAAGAAACTCTCGCCGATCAAAGCTTTTGGGTTGATATCAATTCCGGTTAAGCGATGAGCGTATTCACTCATCATTCTCGGAATTACTTGAACGCCGATCTTATCTAAGCAATGCGCCATTCTATAAACTGTAATAGCATAAAGCCCAGGATATGAGATAATTATCTGATCGAGATTAAATGCGGCTGGGTCATTCCTAAAATGAGCTAATGCATCACTATAAACAAGTTTTCTTATATCAGGGATATGTTTGATAAAATCAACGCATAAAACACAAGATTTTTCAGCTAACTGATTAGATTTTTCACTATCAGCTAGATATAGCAAAGAATACTCAATTTGTTTTTTTAAGATTCTATGCAGTTTTTTAACAACTCTTTTTGTATGCGAAGCTTTTGGAGTTTCTGATAGATGTTTATTGGAAAAATAACCAGGAAAAATAATTTCTTTGGTTAGTTCGATAATTTTTACAACTTCATCCAATTGAGGAATCTTACAAGAACAATGATCTTTTTTAATCTTTACTTCTTGATATGATTTACGGATATCTTTAATTGGTTGATCTAATTTCATAAGTGATGCACCTCTTATTCTTCTTTAATTATAACACAAGCAATATTTCATTATTATCAATAAGCATAAAAAAAGTGTAGCAACTTCATTAAGTCAATACACTTTAATTAAACATAATTATATTTGGAAAAAACGCTAATAAAACACCAATGACAACCATTATCAACCCACTGATTAAATGCGAGTATTTAGTGTAGCGATTGGTAATACCGGTAATTTTCATCGTGAATAAAGCGATGGTAAAGATGATGATATCGTCAATAAGGAAAAATAAGACGTAGACTAAAACATATAAGAAATATTGCAGAGAACTTACTTCATTAAAAGCGAGGATTGAAGTATAAAGAAGCGGCAATCCCGCCGAACAAGCAAGTTCAATCAAGTTGACGATTAAAGCAAGTGCGATAATGCCGATAATCGCGATTAAGATGTGATCTTCCCTGACAATCTTTTTAATTCTTTCAATGATTTTAATTCTTTTTTTATCGCTTACAACTTCACAACCGTCATCTGTATTTAATGTTTTAATGAACTTATAGAGGTTATAGCCGCCAAAGCCAACCGCCAAAGCGGCAATTAAATAACGAAAAACCGTAATTGTAGTGAATTGAATAGCTATTGTCAAATAACTCATCATAATCAAAAAGTAAACTAATGCGCTGGTAACTAGAAAAATTAAACCTAAATACCACATTCTTTTTTTATTGTTTGAATTGATTAAAAGGGAAATTAAAAGAATCAAAACCCATAAAGCGCAAGGATTAAATCCGTCAACAAACCCAATAATTATCGCGCCTAGAAGTAAAGAAAAACCTTTGGTCTCAACTTCACCGATAAACGGTAGATTAACAGTATCTCTAATTATTTCATCAAAATCAGCGTTAGTTATAGATTCATTATTTATAACTTTAGCAACGATATCACTAAATTCTTCATTTCGGTAACGTTCAATTATATTTTCTATATCAGATTTAGTTTGTTCGTTAAAACCTCTTAAGGCGATTCCACCAACTACCGTATAAGGTGATAAGGCATCTCGGTCGTTAAATAAGGTTTTAACTTCAACGAATAACTCATAATTATCTTGAATGCTTAAATCATAAACTATTATTTGGATATCAGGATTATCTTCATTGAAACTTTCTAACCATTCTTTTTCTTCAGCGCAATGAAGACAGCTTGGATCAAAAAAGAAATGGATATTGATCGGTTCAACTGCTTTTACAGAATTAAAGGTGAAAAGAATCGCAAAAAGCATTAAAAAGATTTGCATGAATTTTAGTTTTTTCATAAGCTAATCTCCGTTAAAATCTTTTTCAATTCTTTATAGCTTACTTCACCGATAACTCTTCTAACTTCAACATCATCTTTATAGATGATTATAACCGGAATTATTTTACCGATATTAAGGTTTTTTACTTCTTCGTAATTTTCATCATAATCATATTCAATTAAGTTTAAATCAGTGATATCTTGAAAAGCTTTTTTGTAAATACTATTCATAATTAAACAACTAGTGCACCAAAGAGCTGAAACTTTTATTATTTTCATAAGCCGATTACCTGTTTTATATTTTCAATTAGAATATCTATTTCTTCTTTGGTAGTTTTGTGTGATAAAGAGATCCTAATCGCTGTTTGAGCTCTTTGACTTGAGTTTGTGAGTTTCTTGATTGTGGCTGATTCAGAAGTTCCAGAAGCACAGGCAGTTTGTGTTGAAACAAAGATCTTCCTTTTTGATAATTCCAGTTGTAATTTATTAGCGGGAATATTCAAGAAACTAATATTTACGATTTGATATAAGGAGTATTTATTAGAGTTTAACGAAACATTATTAATTTCTGTAAGTTTATTTAATAAATAATCGTGAATTGTTTGAACTTGTTTTAAGTTTTTATTTAAATTATCAATAGCTTTAACAAGAGCATATTCAAGTGATAATATTAATGGCGTAGCCGGTGTTCCCGGACGGAATATAGTCGTTGATTTGCCCCCGTGCAAAACTGGTTTTAAGTAAAGTGATTTTTGTTTTATCAAGGCACCAATACCTTTTAATCCATAAAATTTGTGAGCGGAAAAGCTCGCCAAATCAACCTTTGATAAGTCTAAAGGTATTTTGCCGATAGCTTGTGTCACATCGGAATGGAAGGTAATATTCGGATATTTTCTAATCAGTTTAGAAAGAGTTGATAGATCTTGAACAACTCCTGTTTCGGAATTGACAAGACCGATGCTTATCAGGGTTGTATTATCCGTAATCAGTTGTTCTAAGTGATTGATATCTACTAAACCAAAATTATCAAAGTTAACTAAATCAACTTGAAAACCAAGAGTCGTTAAATAATTAAAACAAGCAGTAACCGAAGAATGTTCGAAATGAGTTGTGATTAAATGTTTCCCTAGTTTTTCTTTTGCTAGAGCAGCTCCTTTAATCGCAAGGTTATTGCTTTCAGTCGCACCTGAAGTATAGATGATATCATGATTTTTTAGGTTAAAGATATCAAGAATTGATTTTGAAGCATCTTCAATCGCTTTATTTGATGAAAGACCTAATTCATGAATCGAATTAGGATTAGCAAAATATTTTAAGTTGTCCTCAAGATATTGATCTAAAACGTTTTTATCAGGAGGTGTTGTTGCAGAATAATCAAAGTAAATCAAATGAAATCACTTCTTTCTTTAATCGATAAAATGAATCGCTTCTTTATCTAAACCTAAAGCAGATTCATGAACTAATTCTGAAATCGTTGGATGAGCAAAAACCGTATGTTTAATTGCACTGCTGTTTATTTTGTTTGTGATAGCTAAACTGTAAGAGGCAATTAAATTTTCCGCTTCTTTACCAAAGATAGTTGCGCCGATTAATTCTTTGGTTTCTTTGTTTCTTATAAGTTTAATAAAACCAGTTTCAGCTTCCAAAATTAGCGCTTTACCATTAGCTGAAAACGGAGTTTTAATCATCTCGTATTCGATATTTCTTTCCTTGCATATCTCTTCAGTTAAACCGATTGTCGCAATCGGTGGAGTAGTAAAAATAACCGAAGGAATCAAATCGTAATTCATCTTTTCTTTTTTACCTAAAATATTATCAATTGTCGTAATCGCTTGATGAGAAGCGACATGTGCCAGTTGCATAATATTGTTGACATCGCCGATGGCATAGATATGATCAACATTTGTTTTATTATATTCATCAACTTTGATACCTAAACGTTTATCATGAATTATCGAAGTGTTTTCTAAACCTA
>JAVEVN010000068.1:0-5565 GCA_034005025.1 Candidatus Izemoplasmatales bacterium
TTTCGTTTGTTTATATTAATGAGAACCTCTACAAATTAAAACTTATATGATAAAATACTTCATATGAGGTATGTCTATGGATAAATCATTAGAGGTCTTAGTAAAAGAGTTAAAGGCTAATGACAAAAGTGCATTTGAAAAAATTTATCAAGCAACTTATCGACAGATCTTTTTCGTTATTTTACCGATCTTAAGAGATAAGTCTTTGGCTGAAGATATCGTTCAAGATACCTATATGAAATTCTTGGAAAAACTTGATGAATATAAAAGCAAAAATTTATTATCATATTTAATTACGATTGCGAAGAATCTCGCAATCAACGAATATAATAAAAGACTTAAAACAACCAAAATAGACGATTACAGCGAGTTTTCTTATTTTGATTATATTGAGTTCAAAACCGAGAATAAAGAAGCTGTCACAAAAGCATTAAGCGTTTTAACAGAAACTGAAAAAAATATTTTTTTATTGCATGTTTTAGAAGATTTGACTTTTATAGAGATTTCTAAGATAATCGATAAACCTTTAGGTACTGTCTCTTGGCTTTATGCAAAGTCAAGACAAAAAATGATAAATGTTTTGAAAGGGGATAATTATGAAGTTTAATGAGTTCAAAGAAAAGATTAAAAACGAAGCGTCATTTTCCATCAGAAATCGTCATGATGAAATTAATCTTGATAATTATCTACCAGTAAAAAAAGCTTATAAATTTCGTTTTAATTTTGTCGCTTTATTTTCTTCATTTGTCATTCTTTTAGCTTTAGGAGTTTTTTCTTATTTCTTCTTTACTCCGCAGAGTTTTCTAGCGATGGAGTTTAATCCGAGTTTGACCTTGAAATTAAATGCTTTCAATCAAGTTATCGATATTGAAGATTATAATGAAGATGGACTCGCTCTATATGAAGATTTGAACTTGAAATATAAATCAATTGCTAAAGTTAACGATTTGATCTATGAATACGCCGAAGAACAAGGTTTGCTTGAAGATGAAGGCTTATACGTATTATATGGAATTGAAAGTAAATCTGATTCTAACTTAACAAAACTAAAGACTTTAATTATTAACAACTTAAATGATAATGTTTTTGCGATTGTCGTAAATGTTGATTTGATTAATCAGGATTATTTAGCGCCAAACGATATTCCGGAAAGCTCTTCAAATATTGAAGGAAGTATCGATAATTCTTCTAGCCTAGATCAAATTGAAAGAACTGATTATATAGAGTATCAAGTATCGGATTTAAAGTTTGCTTTAGCGCTGGAAATATTTGCAAATTCAAGCGAATATACTACTGAAGCCGATTTTATCTATTTGCTAGAACTGGATATCAAAGATCTTTACGATATCTATAATCAAGAATAATTACCTGTATTTAAATATGATATGGATTGAGAGAAATCTCAATCTTTTCTTTAGGTAAAAAAATGTAAGGGTTTTCCTTGAAAAAATCAGTAAAAGTAGTAAAATAGTATTTACACTCTAAAAAATCTTGAGGTGACTAGATGAAAATAATTGTAAAAAATGAAACATTTGAATTTGAAAAACCGGTCTATTTAAAAGACTTAGTTAAAAAATATCCAGGAACATATTACGCAGCTTTAGTAAATAACCGTTTAAGGGAATTGTCTTATCGAGTTAGCTATGACGCTGAGATTGAATTTTTAGATTATTCTTTCTATGATTCCACGAGAATTTACGCTACCAGCATGCGATTTTTAATCTGCATGGCGGCCTTTAGAATTTATCCTGACTTACAGATTAAATTTTCTAATTCGATTTCGATGGGAATTTACGGCCGCGGTGTCAATCAAGATATTACCAAAGAAATGTTTGACAATATCATCATAGAAATGGATAAGATAATCGAAAGCGATTATCCGATAACGAGAAAGCAAATCTCCATTGAGGAAGCTAAAGAATATTACTTGAGCTTAAACTATATGGATAAGGTTAATACCTTAGAATATCGTCATGAAAACGTCAATATTTATACTTGTGATAACTACAAAAATTACATGTACGGTTATATGGTATCTTCAACCGGATATTTAAAAGATTATGAAATGCATTTCTTGAATCCGGGATTTTTAGTTCAATATCCTCGTCGTGAAGAAAAAGGAGAAATTCCTGAGTTTGCGAATTCGCCGAAATTCTTCGACGTCTTATCCGACGCAGAAGATTGGTCGGTTAAACTTGGCGTTGATATGATTTATAAGATGAATAAATGCATTGAAACATGCGACATTCAAAAATTCGTAAATTTGTGTGAAGAACGCCATTTAACTCAACTTGACGAATTATCAGATATGATTGCGTCGCAAAAAAATATTCGTTTGATTGCGATTGCCGGACCTTCCTCTTCAGGGAAAACTACTTTTTCGAAAAGATTGGAATTAGCTTTGGAGAAAAAAGGATTAAAGCCGTTGATGATATCGATCGACAATTACTATCTTCCGGCAGAACAAGCGCCTAAAGATGAGTTCGGCCAACCGGATTTAGAACATTTAAACTCTTTAGATATCGATCTCTTTAATCAAAATATGGAAGATTTGATTAAAGGTAAAGAAGTATCGCTGCCTTACTATGATTTTTTAGTCAAGAAAAGAAAGATGACCAAAGCTTTTAAAATTGACGAATCTACTCCAATTATCATCGAAGGAATTCATGCCTTAAATAACGAATTATCAAAAAAGATTGATCATGATAAGAAGTTTAAAATCTATATTTCTCCATTTACACAAATCAATATCGACAACAATAATCCTATCAACTTAACTGATTTAAGACTCTTAAGAAGAATCGTTAGAGATTTGCAATTTAGATCGACTACTCCTGAAGAAACTCTTGATATGTGGCCTTCTGTTAGAAGAGGTGAATATCGTTGGATTTATCCGCATATTGAAAACGCTGATTATATTTTCAATTCGGAGTTGACTTATGAGTTTGCGGTATTAAAAGTATTCGCAGAAAATGCCTTAAAACATATTGAAAAAGGTTCATCTCATTTCATTCAAGCCAATCGACTTTTGAAGTTTTTAAAATATTTTAATAATATTGATGCAAAATATGTGCCGAAAGATTCGCTCTTAAGAGAATTTATCGGCGGAAGCATTTTTGAACACTAAATTTTTAGTGTTCTTTTTTTCTTTCGATGTAAAATAATTAATTATTTTGGTATAATACTAATAGGTGATGAAATTGGCGAAAAAAGAAATTAAAGACGAATACCTTCCTTATTGCTTAAGTGCATTAGAAGTTAACCAAAGAATAGCTGAAGGAAAGGTAAATATTTCCGTAAAATCAAATTTAAAAAGTCCTTGGAAGATTATTAGCAGTAATCTCTTTTCATATTTCAATTTAATACTAGCCGTAATAGCTATTTTATTGATATCGATTGGAAGTTTTGAGAATACTTTCTTTGTCGTTATCGCTTTTTTAAATATGGTTATTGGAATTATTCAAGAGTTTAAAGCTCGTTCGATAATTAAAAAGCTATCATTAATAACCGATTCTAAAGTCTCGGTAATCAGAGAAGGATTGCTAGTTGAAGTCAATGTTGAAGAGATCGTTATCGATGATTTGTTTTTCCTGTCATCTGGAAAACAAATCGTTACCGACTCTGTCGTTGAAAGCGGAACTATTTCGGTTAATGAGGCAAATCTTACCGGCGAATCACATTCTATCGTTAAAGAAGTCGGAGATAAACTCTTAAGCGGTTCTTTCGTTATTAACGGCGAAGCTTTTGTTAAAGCGGTCGCTGTCGGTAAAGACAATTATATCGAATCGCTTCAAGCGAAAGTTAAGACTTTATCAAAACCTAAATCAGTAATTTTAACTTCACTTAAGAAATTGCTGAAGCTGATTGGGATTGTTATCGTACCTTTAGGATTGCTGACGTTTTATAACAGTTACAGGATTTCTTCATATGACTATTTACCAGATTTTTTAGCTAATCAAGAACTTTATCATAATGCCTTAGTAAAAATGGCTGGTTCTATGATAGCGATGGTTCCGATGGGGCTATTCTTATTGACCACAATGACTTTTGCGACTTCGGTAATCAAGCTTGCCAGACATAAAACATTGGTTCAAGAACTTTATTCAATCGAAACTTTAGCTAGAGTCGATACTTTATGTTTGGATAAAACCGGAACTATCACCGACGGTACGATGAAAGTAGAAGGATTTGAAAAGATTGAGAAACCGCCTCTTAATATCGACGAATTCAATGATAAGAATATCAAAGACATAATCTCTTCATTGAATCATGCTTTAAAAGATAAAAACCAAACGGCTGACGCTTTGACTAATTACTTTGGAAAAGATTCAAAATATAAAGTTAAATCGATTGTTAATTTCGATTCGCAAAATAAATATTCAATCGTCGAATTTCAAGAAGGAATCTTTTCGATTGGTGCTCCGGAGATGATTTATAAGGCGAAATATTCGCGAATAAAAAATCAGGTAGAAAAATACGCAGAAGAAGGCAAAAGAGTTCTGTTATTAGCTCAAGTCGCTAAAATTAAAGATAAACAAATCTCAGGAACTATTAGACCGATTGCTCTAGTAATCATCGACGATAATATTAGAGATTCCGCAATTAATACTATTCAACAGTTTAACAGCGCCGCAGTTAACGTTAAGGTTATTTCCGGTGATAATGCTCTAACAGTAAGTGCAATAGCCAAAAGAGCCTCGGTGATTGACGCTGATAAATTCATTTCTTTAGAAGATGTTGAGGATAAGGATTTAGAACAAGTTGCCTTAAACTACAATGTCTTCGGTAGAGTTAAACCGCATCAAAAGAAACTATTGATTGAACATCTTCAAAAACACGACCGCAAAGTCTGTATGATCGGTGACGGTGTCAATGACGTTTTAGCATTAAAACAAGCTGACGTTTCCGTCGCTTTAGCCAGCGGTACCGATGCATCAAGAAATATCTCGCATTTAGTGTTGCTTACAGATAATTTTGCGACTTTACCTAAGGTAGTTAAAGAAGGTCGACAAATCGTTACCAATTTAGAAAGAGCCTCTGTTTTATATTTAGTTAAAACTTTATATACGATCATGTTAACTTTCATCCTTTTATTTACAACAAAAATTTATCCTTTCGAACCGGTTCAAATGACGATTATTGAAACTTTCATTATCGGCATTCCATCCTTCATCATCGCCCTAGAACCTTCGACTAAACGTTTTAGAGGAGATTTCTTGAAGAATATCATGAAAAACGTTTTGCCGGGTTCGTTAATTATTATCGCCAATCTCTTAGCTGTTTTTTGGGTTGCTTCTGTATTTAATCTCTTGAATGATAACGAAATTTCAACCGTCGGAATCATTGCCGCAACCTTTGCTTATTGGTTAGTCTTGGTTGTTGTTTCCACTCCGCTGAATTTAAGAAAGACAATTTTGATCTTAGGTTCTGCCTTAGCGAGTATCATCGCTTTTACAATGCCTGGGTTAAGAGAAATATTTAAATTAGTACCATTCACTTCACAGAGTTTATTATTACTATTATTGCTGATGGAGTCAACTTACATAATCTTTTCAATCTATCGCC